>NZ_JBNFNZ010000082.1:0-7284 GCF_057364525.1 Aeromicrobium sp. PFPM2_SD2 | reverse complement strand
GCGCGCGCGCGTCCCGGGCATCGGCCCCGAGCACGAGCAGCCGGACGCCGAGCTGGGCCTGCGCCGGGCCGCGCCGCCACGACGCTCATGCTGTCGCTGCCGGGCTCGGCGTACGTCTACCAGGGCGAGGAGCTCGGCCTGCCCGACGTCACCGACCTGCCCCACGAGCACCGCCAGGACCCGACGTGGCACCGCTCGGGCCGGCCGACGTCGGCCGCGACGGCTGCCGCGTGCCGATGGCCTGGGAGTCCGACGCCCCGGCCTACGGCTTCAACGACACCGGACGCTCCTGGCTCCCCCAGCCCGCGTCGTACGGCCGGCTCGCCGTCGACGCCCAGCGCGGCGTCGACGGCTCCACCCTCGAGCTCTACCGCACCCTGCTGCGGCTGCGGAAGGAGCGCGGCCTGGGCACCGGGTCGCTGACCTGGCTCGACCTGGGCCCGGACGTCGTCGCGTTCAGCGTCACCGGCGCCGACGGCACCGCGACCACGGTGGTCGCGAACCTCGGCCGGGCACCGGTCGACCTGCCGCCCGGGGACCTTCTGGTCAGCAGCGCGCCGCTCACCGACGGACGCCTCGGGGTCGACGTGACGGCCTGGCTGGCCGGGTGAGCCGCTTCGTGTGGCGCTGACCCCGCTCCGGGTCTACCGTCGGGCCACGCGTTCGTGACCCAGGTCACGACGAAGCGTTTGGCCTCGGGGAGGGACCTTTGAGAACGACACGCGCCACACGGGCTCGGCTCGCTGCCGGAGCCGTCCTCGTCGCCGCCGGCCTCGCGGCCTGCGCCGGCGGGGACGACGGCGGGACGCCGGTCATCAACCTGTACGGCGGCGCCTCGGCCGCCGGCTTCGACAAGATCATCGCCCAGTGCAACGAGGAGGCCGGCGGGCGCTACAAGATCGTCGGCAACCTCGTCCCCAGCGACGCCGACGGCCAGCGCGAGCAGCTCGTGCGCCGCCTCGCCGCGCACGACGACGGCATGGACGTCCTCGGCATGGACGTCACCTGGACCGCCGAGTTCGCCGAGGCCGGCTGGATCCGCGAGATCACGGGCGACCGCGTCCAGGAGGTCACCGAGGGCACCCTCGAGCCGACCATCCGCACGGCGGAGTGGAAGGACAAGCTCTACGGCATCCCGAAGCACACCAACGTCCAGCTGCTCTGGTACCGCAAGTCGCTCGTCCCGGAGCCGCCCAAGACCTGGGACCAGATGTTCGACATGGCCCAGCAGCTCAAGGACGAGGGCAAGCCGTACGAGATCGGCTTCACTGGCTCGCGCTACGAGGGTCTCGTGGTCGGGTTCAACACCATCCTGTCGTCGTTCGGCGGCACGCTGGTGAACGAGGACTCCACCGAGGTCACGGTCGACGAGAAGACCACCGACTCCCTGGCGCTGCTCAAGAAGCTGGCCAGCTCGGGCCTGGCCAGCCGCTCGCTGTCCAACGCCCAGGAGCCCGAGGTCTTCGCCTCGATGCAGCAGGGCCAGGCCGCGTTCATCATCAACTGGCCCTACGTCCTGGGCGCCATGCGCACCGCCGGCGAGACCGACGAGCGCAGCAAGGAGATCGCCGACGACCTGGGGTGGGCCCTGCTCCCGTCCGTGGCCGAGGGCGACGAGCCGCGCGCCACGCTCGGCGGGATGAACTTCGGCATCAGCAGCTACAGCAAGCACCCGGACGAGGCCTACGACGCCGCCATGTGCATGCGCTCGGAGAAGCACCAGCTGCAGCACGCGCAGGTCTCCGGCGAGCCGCCGACGCTCGAGGCGCTCTACGAGAACCCCGAGTTCCAGGAGGTCTTCCCGCAGTACCAGGAGATGCTCACCGAGCTGCAGGTCGCGGTGCCGCGTCCGGTGACGCCGCTGTACCAGAACATCTCCACCATCGTGTCGTCCACGCTGTCGCCGCCGCGGTCCATCGACCCCGACGCCACGACCGACGCGCTGCGTGACGGCATCCAGCAGGCACTCGACGGAAAGGGGATCCTGCCGTGACCACCACGCTGCCGCCGCAGGTGGGCGCCGAGGCGGAGGCCCAGGTCGCCCAGCAGCGGTTCACCGAGGGCCAGCGCGCCGAGCGCCGGCTGGGGCTGCTGCTGTGCGCCCCCGCCGTCATCGTGATGCTGGTCGTCTGCGCCTACCCCATCCTCTACGCGGTCTACCTGTCCTTCTTCCGGGCCGACCTGCGCACGCCGGACGCCAACGAGTTCATCGGCTTCGACAACTACGTCACCGTCCTGTCCAGCGGCATCTGGTGGCAGGCGTTCGGCGTCACGATGTTCATCACCGTCGTGAGCACGATCGTCGAGCTGGCGCTCGGCATGGCGCTCGCGGTGGTCATGCACCGCACGATCGTCGGACGCGGCCTCGTCCGCACCGCGGCCCTGGTGCCCTACGCCATCGTCACCGTGGTCGCGGCGTTCAGCTGGCGCTTCGCCTGGACGCAGGGCCTCGGCTGGCTCGCCGGTGACGGCGCGCCGCTGACCGAGCAGTGGAGCTCGCTGTGGATCATCATCCTCAGCGAGGTCTGGAAGACCACGCCGTTCATGGCCCTGCTGCTCATGGCCGGCCTGGCCCTCGTGCCCGAGGACCTGCTCAAGGCCGCGTCCATGGACGGCGCGTCGGCCTGGCAGCGGTTCTGGCGGGTCACCGTTCCGCTGATCAAGCCGTCGATCCTGGTCGCGCTGCTGTTCCGGGCGCTGGACGCCTTCCGCATCTTCGACAACATCTTCGTCCTGACCAGCGGCGCCAACGACACCTCGTCGGTGTCGGTCATCGCCTACAACAACCTGATCCGCGGCCTCAACCTCGGCATCGGGTCGGCGATGTCGGTGCTCATCTTCCTGACCATCGCGATCATCGCGTTCGTGTTCGTCAAGATGTTCGGCGCCGCCGCCCCCGGCGCGAGTGAGGAGAAGCGATGAGCACCGCCGTCGAGACCCCCCGTCGCAAGGCCGCGTGGGCCGCGGTCGACCTCGTCGTCCTGCTCTACGCGCTGATCCCGGTCGCGTGGATCGTGTCGCTGTCGCTCAAGACCGACGGCACGCTCAACGACGGCAACTTCTTCCCGCGGGACATGACCTGGGACGCCTACCGCGAGATCTTCCGCAACGACGACTTCCTGCGGGCGCTGGTGAACTCCATCGGCATCTGCCTGATCTCGACGTTCCTGGCGCTCGTGCTCGCCACGCTGGCGGCGTACGCGATCGCCCGGCTGGAGTTCCCGGGCAAGCGGTCCATCGTCGGCGTCTCGCTGCTCATCGCGATGTTCCCGCAGATCGCGCTGGTCACGCCGCTGTTCCGGATCGAGACCGCCGTCGGGCTGTTCGACACCTGGCCCGGGCTGATCCTGCCCTACATCACGTTCGCCCTGCCGCTGGGCATCTACACCCTGTCGGCGTTCTTCCGCGAGATCCCGTGGGAGCTGGAGAAGGCGGCCAAGATGGACGGCGCCACGCCCTTCCAGGCGTTCCGCCGGGTCATCGCCCCGCTGGCCCTGCCTGGCGTGTTCACCACCGCGATCCTGGTGTTCATCTCGTGCTGGAACGACTTCCTGTTCGCCATCTCGCTGACGTCGTCGTCGAACGCCCGCACCGTCCCGGCGGCGCTGTCGTACTTCACCGGCGCCACGACGTTCGAGAAGCCGACCGCGGCGATCGCCGCCGGCGCGGTCGTCATCACCATCCCGATCATCCTCTTCGTCCTGTTCTTCCAGCGCCGCATCGTCGCCGGGCTCACGTCCGGCGCCGTCAAGGGCTGACCACCACAAGGAGCCGACCGTGGCCGAGATCGTCCTGGACAACGTCGTCAAGCGCTACCCCGACGGTGCGCTCGCCGTCGACCACTTCAACCTCGAGATCTCCGACGGGGAGTTCATCATCCTCGTCGGCCCCTCGGGCTGCGGGAAGTCGACGACCCTCAACATGGTCGCGGGCCTGGAGGACATCACCTCCGGCGAGCTGCGCATCGACGGCAAGGTCGTCAACGACCGCGCCCCCAAGGACCGCGACATCGCGATGGTGTTCCAGTCCTACGCGCTGTACCCGCACATGACCGTCTTCGAGAACATGGCCTTCCCGCTGACCCTGGCCAAGGAGGACAAGAACACCATCCGCCAGAAGGTCGGCGAGGCCGCCGAGATGCTGGAGCTCACCCAGCACCTCGAGCGCCGCCCGGCCAACCTGTCCGGCGGCCAGCGCCAGCGCGTCGCGATGGGGCGCGCCATCGTCCGCCAGCCCAAGGCGTTCCTCATGGACGAGCCGCTGTCGAACCTGGACGCCAAGCTGCGCGTGCAGATGCGCACGCAGGTCTCGCGCATCCAGAAGAAGCTCGGCACCACGACGCTGTACGTCACCCACGACCAGACCGAGGCGATGACGCTGGGCGACCGGGTCGTCGTCATGCGCGGCGGCGTCGTGCAGCAGGTCGGCAGCCCGGCGTTCCTCTACGACCACCCGGCGAACCTGTTCGTGGCCGGCTTCATCGGCAGCCCGTCGATGAACTTCATCCCGGCGACGCTCGACGGCGGGGTGCTGCACAGCCCGCTCGGCGACCTGGCCCTGCCCGACGACCGGCGCCGGGTGGTCGAGTCCAGCAACGCCGCCAGCCGCGAGGTCATCGTCGGCCTGCGGCCCGAGCACTTCGAGGACGCCGCGCTCGTCTCGGACCCCGCCCGCGGCGGCACCACCGACGTGACGGTCGACCTCGTCGAGTCGATGGGCTCGGACGTGTTCGCCTACTTCACGGTCGACGCGCAGCAGACGTCGTCCGGCGACCTGGACGAGCTGGCCCGCGACACCGGCGCCGAGCTGGGCACCGGCGGGGTGCAGGTCACCGCGCGGCTCGAGCCCACCTCGCAGGTGCGCGCCGGCCAGCCCGCGAAGCTGTGGATCGACACCAGCAAGATCCAGGTGTTCGACCCCAGGACCGGCGAGAACCTCACCGCTCGCGTCGACTGACCGGTCCCACCCGCGCGACCCGGCCCGCTACAGGCGGGTCGGGTCGTCGGTCTTGCGCCGCCGGCGTCCGCGCCGGCTGACCTGGGCCATGATGTCGCGGTTCCACTCGTGCTCGCGGATCAGCCGGTACCGCTCCCCCGACACGCGCATGTAGGCGTCGGCCTCGGTCTCGTCGGCGCCGCGGACGCCGGCCTCCTCGACCATCTCCAGGACCGGCGTGAAGTCCTCCTCGTACCAGCGCGAGGCGATGGTCGGGCGGTCGAGGTAGGTCTCCTCGGCGTGCATGAGCCGGGCCCCCCAGGCCTCGACCATCTCGGCCAGCCAGCCGTAGTGCACGGGGTCGGCGACCTCGATGTGCGAGCGCCGCTCACGGCTGAGCGGCACCCGCTCGAGGAAGATGCGCCGCCAGTTCTTGCGCTCGAGCTGCTCGCGGCGGCTGAACTCCACCGGCGACAGCATCGTCAGCACCTCGGTGACGTTGGCCTCGATGACCTCGAGGTTCAGCGCCCGGGCCACCGAGACGCGGTGGTGGCCGTCGCGCACGAAGTAGTAGTCGCCCAGCTGGTAGACGTCGATCGGCGGGATGGTCTCGCCCGTGCGGCTCGCCCGGGCCAGCCGCTCCCAGCGCTGCCGGCTCTTGCTGGACGTGGGCCGGAAGCGCCGGTCGAAGTCGCGCATGCGGTCGACCGAGCCGATGATCGCGTCGAGCGGGATGACCTGGGTGCCGCGGTACGACTCGCCCCGGCGGCCGAGCGCGTCGACCGCCTCGTCGAAGGACAGCGTCTGGACGACGTCGTGGGTGTCGTTGCGCAGCCAGCCGGCCAGCGCCGACAGCACCTGGTGGCGCCGCGCGCGCAGGAAGTCGTTCTCGGCGTCCGCGCGAGGTGATCCGGTGTCCCGCACGGGCATGGTCAGCCGACCCTCCGCAGGGCGTGGATCATCTCGACGTGGGCGTCGCGCGGGGTGATGTCCATGAGCGTCCAGGGCACGACGTTGCGGATCGTCGTGCGGCCGACCGCGCGGTCCGGACGCGGGTGGCCGTACGGGTGGACGTGCCCGTGCAGCTGCCAGGTCGGCTCGACGTCGGCCAGCACCTCGTGCATCGCCTCGACGCCCACGTGGCACGGGTCGGACTCGTCGCCGAGGCCGAGCGGGGGCGCGTGCGTGAGCAGGACGTCGACGTCGCCGCCGGCGCGCGCGACCTGGTCGAGGCCGGCGCGGACATCGTCAAGGTCGGCGTCGGCCGGCGCATGTGCACCACCCGATGATGACCGGCGTCGGACGTCCGCAGTTCTCGGCCGTGCTCGAGTGCGCGGCCGCCGCCCGCGAGCTGGGCGCGCACGTGTGGGCCGACGGCGGCGTGCGGTTCCCGCGCGACGTCGCCCTCGCCCTGGCCGCCGGTGCCGCGAGCGTCATGATCGGCTCGTGGTTCGCGGGCACGTACGAGAGCCCCGGCGACCTGCTGGTCGGCTCCGACGGCCGCGCCTACAAGGAGTCGTTCGGCATGGCCTCGGCCCGCGCCGTCTCGAACCGCACCAAGGACGCCGCCGGCTTCGACCGGGCCCGCATGGCGCTGTTCGAGGAGGGCATCAGCTCCTCGCGGATGTTTCTGGATCCCGAGCGTCCCGGCGTCGAGGACCTGCTCGACGGCATCACCGCGGGCGTCCGCTCCAGCTTCACCTACGCCGGCGCCCGGACGATCGCGGACTTCCACGAGCGCGCCGTCGTCGGCCTGCAGAGCAGCGCCGGCTACGACGAGGGACGCCCGCTCCACGTCTCGTGGTGACGACACGCCGGGCCGGGGTCCCGGTTCTGTCGGTGGTCGTTCCTACGGTGGAGGCATGAGCGACATCCGCATCGGCCTGGTCCTGGTCTGCGAGGACTGCGGCTTCGACGTCGAGCTTCCCGACGAGCTGGCGGGCACCGTGACGTGCACCGCCTGCGGCGTGGCGGCGTGGGTCGACCTGCCCTACGCCGAGCCGGCCGCGGCGCTCAGCGCCTGACGCTCCGCCCGCTGGCCGAGCCTGTCGAAGCCCCGTTCGACGCGCTCAGGGAGCGGGCACCGTCAGCGCCGGGCGCTGACGTGGACGCGCACGCCGGCGAGCACGAGGTCCAGGCCCTGCTCGAAGCTGCGTCCGTCCGCGCCCCGGTCGGCGTCGACCTCGTCGCCGATCGCGCCCGGCGAGGCCGCCTGCAGGTGAGTCTGCTCGTCGAGCACGTGGCCGAACACGAAGTGCAGCAGCGTCCGCGCCGCCACCCGCGCGCCCGCCTCGTCCAGGCCCGCGTCGACGAGCGCCGCCCGCAGCCGCTCGCCGGGCTCGTGCGGCC
>NZ_JBNFNZ010000081.1:0-7297 GCF_057364525.1 Aeromicrobium sp. PFPM2_SD2 | reverse complement strand
CTCGGCGCCCCAGCGGATGCCGGCCGTCTGCTCGGTGCCCAGCGGCACGCGGGCGCTCAGGGTCGCCGGCTCCTGGCGCGGCGCCACCTGCACGACGTCGCCGTCGGCGTCCACGATGCCGCTGACGCCGTTGGTGGAGGGCACCAGCACCCAGCGGCCGGTCTCGATCGCCCGCAGCCGCGAGATCTTGAACTGCTGGTCCGGCTGGCTGGTGCCGGTGAAGGAGGCGTTGGACGTCTGCACCACCATCACCTCGGCGCCGCCCTCGACGTCGTCGCGGACGACGTCGTCGTAGGCGATGTCCCAGCAGATCGTGTCGCCGACCGCCGTGCCGCCGATCGACAGGGAGCCGGGGTCCTCGCCGGCCACGAAGTCGCGCGGGATGTCGCGGTCGACGCGCGGCACGATCGAGCCGAGCTGCTGGCGGAACGGGACGTACTCGCCGTACGGCACGGGACGACGCTTGACGTACTTCTCCCCCGGGCCGTCCTCGGTCCAGACCAGGCCGGCGTTGAGCGCCGTGGTGTCGGTGGGGCCGTCGAGGATGCCGCCGACGAGCAGCGGCGCCCCCAGGTCGGCGACGAGGTCGTCCAGGAGCCGGGCCGCGCGGCCGTCCTCGAGCGGGTCGATGTCGGTGGCGTTCTCCGGCCACAGCACGAAGTCCGGCTGCGGCACGCGTCCGGCGCGGACGTCGTCGGCCAGCCGCCGGGTCTCGGCGACGTGCAGGTCGAGGATCTCGCCGCGCGGCCAGGTCAGGAACAGCCCGGGCACGTCGCCCTGGACGAGGGAGACCTGCCGGGAGCCGTCCGGGCCGGCGACGCCGGTCGGCAGCACCGCGCAGACCACGGTGAGGGTCGCGACCCCGGCGACCGTGACGACCGCCCGGCGCAGCGAGAACGCCAGCACGAGCCCGGCGAGGGCCAGGGACACGGCGAACAGGAGGGCGCTGGTGCCGTTGACGCCGACGTAGCGGACGCTCGCGGCGAACGGGGTGTCGATGGCGGTGTGGCTGAGCCGTCCCCACGGGAAGCCGCTGAACGGCACCCGACCACGCAGCATCTCGACGCCGACCCACACGCCGGTCGCCCACAGCGGCCACCAGCGCAGCCGCATCGCGCGGCGCAGCCCGAGCGCGGCCAGGGCGAGGAAGGGCACCTGGGCGAGGACGAGCGCGACGTAGGCCCCGTCGCTGACCGCGCGCATCCACCAGATGAGCACGCCCATGAAGACCAGGCCGTACAGCGCGCCCGCGGCGAGCGTCACGCGGGCGCGACGCGGCTGCAGCTGGTGGACGACGACCACGAGGACGGCGACGCCGACGACCATCGCGTAGGGCAGGGCGACCGGGTCGAAGGCGAGGGCGGACAGGACACCGGCGGCGGCACTCGCCGCGAGGGCCACGGTCGTTCGCACGCGGCCACCGTACAGGCATCGTCCACGCCAAGAGTCCGGCCCCTTCGGACCGACACCGAACGAGCTGGAGGCCCGCGCGGTGCCGTTGTCTACTGGAGCCGGAACCCTTGACGTCGTCCACCGCGTGGCGCCCGGCGGGACCTGTCGGACGCAGTCCCCGGGCTTGGCGGGAGACCGGGAGGCGTGCGTCGGACAGGGGCGCGGACGGCCCAGCGGCGGTTGGTGGACGGCACGACTCTGCCGCCGTGCCGCGGGGCTGTCAAGCGGTTTGGACCAGGCCGGGACCTTCGGGTCAGGGCAGG
This sequence comes from Aeromicrobium sp. PFPM2_SD2, assembly GCF_057364525.1. Taxonomy (NCBI): domain Bacteria; kingdom Bacillati; phylum Actinomycetota; class Actinomycetes; order Propionibacteriales; family Nocardioidaceae; genus Aeromicrobium; species Aeromicrobium sp. PFPM2_SD2. The sequence goes on along the minus strand of NZ_JBNFNZ010000081.1, from coordinate 5,582 downwards.
CGGACGAGCTCGCGCGGACGCTCGTTGAGCACCTCGAGGCTGCCGTCCTCGGCGACGACCGCGATGTCCTCGATCCGGGCGCCGTAGGAGCCCTCGACGTAGAAGCCCGGCTCGATCGAGAAGGCCATGCCCGGCTCGAGCGCCAGGTCGTTGCCCTCGATGATGTAGGGCTCCTCGTGCGTCTCCTGGCCGATGCCGTGGCCGGTGCGGTGCAGGAAGAGCTCGCCGATGCCGGCCTCGGTCATGAGGTCGCGGCCGACGGCGTCCACCGACGCCGCCGTGACTCCGGCGCGCGCGTGCTCGCGCTGCGCGGTCTGCGCCGCGAGCAGCACCGCGTACTTGGCCAGGTAGTCCGCGGGCGGCTCGCCGCCGGCGACGTAGTTGCGGGTCGAGTCCGAGCAGTAGCCCTCGGGCGTCGTGCCGCCCAGGTCGACGACGACGGGCTCCCCGGCGCCGATGACGCGGTCGGAGACCTCGTGGTGCGGGGACGCGCCGTTCGGGCCGGACCCGACGATCACGAAGTCGACCGTCTCGTGGCCCTCCTCGAGGATCGCGCGGGCGATGTCGGCGCCCACCTCGCGCTCGGTGCGCCGACGCGCAGGAAACTCGCCCATCCGGGCGTGGACGCGGTCCGATCGCCTCGCCGGCGGGCCCGCAGGCGCGGCGACCTCGGCGGCGTCCTTGCGCATGCGCAGCTCGGTCAGCAGCGGACCGGCCAGGACCTGGTCGGTGCCGGGCAGCGCCGCGCCGAGGCTGAAGACGCGCGAGGCCCACATCTGGTCGTCCAGCGCGACCGTGCCGGCGCTCTCGCCGACGATCGAGGCGACGAGGGCGAACGGGTCGTCGGACTCGTCCCAGGTAGCCAGCTCCACGGTGGTGCCGGAGTCGAGCGCCGCCTGCTTCTCCAGGCGCGGCACGACGAGCACGGGGTCGCCGGACGCACGCACGACCAGGCAGGTCAGGCGCTCGAGCGGCTTGGCCGCGTAGCCGGTCAGGTAGCGCAGGTCGGCGCCGGGCGTCACCAGCAGCGCGTCGACGCCCTCGCGCTGGGCGAGGGCCTGGGCACGGTCGAGTCGAGAAGTCACGCCGCCACCCTACGGCCGCGCCCGTCACTAGACTCACGGCCATGCCGTCGCGTCCCCGCCTGCTCGCCCTCGACACCGCGAGCCTGTACTTCCGCGCCTTCTACGGCGTCCCCGACTCGCTCAAGGCGCCCGACGGGACGCCGGTCAACGCGGTCCGCGGCCTGCTGGACTTCGTCGCGACGCTGACCGAGGCCCACTCCCCCGACGTCGTCGTCGCGTGCTGGGACGACGCGTGGCGGCCGCAGTGGCGCGTCGACCTGCTGCCGACCTACAAGACGCACCGGCTGCTCGATCCCGAGGCGCCGGCGGCCGAGCAGGCCGAGGAGACGCCCGAGGGACTGGGCCCGCAGGTGCCGCTGATCCGCGAGGCGCTGGGCCTGCTCGGCATCGCCGTCGTCGGGGCGCCGGACGCCGAGGCGGACGACGTGCTGGGCACGTACGCGGTCTCGTGGGACGGGCCCGTCGACGTCGTCACCGGCGACCGCGACCTGTTCCAGCTGGTCGACGACGCCAAGCCGGTGCGGGTGCTCTACACGGCGCGCGGCGTCCGCCAGCACGACGTGGTCGACGAGGCGTGGGTGCGCGACAAGTACGGCATCGAGGCCGCGCAGTACGTCGACTACGCCGTGATGCGTGGCGACGCGTCCGACGGGCTGCCCGGCGTCGCCGGCATCGGCGAGAAGACCGCAGCCACGCTGCTCGCCACCTACCCGGACGTGCTCGCGATCGCCCAGGCGGCGCACGACGACACGTCCGCGCTCAAGCCGCGGGTGCGGCAGAGCCTGCGCGACTCGCTGGCCTACATCACCGCGGCCGTCGAGGTCGTCACCGTGAAGCCCGACCTGCCGAACCTGCCGCAGCCGGCCATGGCGCCGCCGGACCTGGACGGCTTCGCCGCCTTCGCCGAGCAGTGGAACCTCGGCGGCTCGGCCCAGCGGGTCCTCACCGCGCTCGGTCACCCCACCGGCGACTGACCCCCGTCCTCGCTGAGCGTGACGTTGTGCACGCGACACGCCGGTGGGGGCGTGCAGAACGTCACGCTCAGCGAGCAGGTGGGGTGGGGATCCTGGCTCAGGCGGTGTCGACCACGCCGTGGCGCAGCAGTCCCACGGCCTCGCGCGCGGTCCGGCGCAGCTCGCCGCTGCCCGCGGCGTCGGCCACCTGGGCGGTGAGGTCGATGAGCTGCTTGACCGCCCGGACGAAGTCGCCGGGGGCCACGTCGGCCTCGTAGAGCACCTCGTCGAGCTCCGCGCCGGACGCCCAGCGGTACGCCGTGTGGGCGAAGCCGAAGTCCGGCGGGCGCAGGAAGCGCAGCCGGTGCTCGCGCTCGACCATCGCCAGCTCACCGGCCAGCCGGTCCATGTCGACGGCCACCTCGCGCAGGCTCTCGCTCGGGAAGCGCGGCGCGGGGGTGTCCTCGTTGGCCCGGCTGCTGAACGTCAGGCCGCTGAGGACGCCGGCCAGCTCGGCCGGACCGAGCCCGTTCCACAGGCCCTGTCGCAGGCACTCGCTGATCAGCAGGTCGGACTCGCTGTACAGCCGCTGCAGCCGCTGGCCCTCGTCGGTCACCGTGTCGCCCTCGAGGTAGCCCAGCGCCTCCAGCACCTCGCAGACGCGGTCGAACTCGCGGGCCACCGTGTTCGTGCGCTGCTCGATGCGGCGCCGCTGGGTGGACGTGTCGCGCTCGAGCTTGAGGTGCCGCTCGGCCCAGCGCGCGTGCGACTCGCGGTCGGGGCACTGGTGGCACGGGTGGTCCTTCATCCGGCGGCGCAGCTCGGCGATCTCCGCGTCGTCGTGGAGGTCGCGCGCCGGGCGCGGACGCTGCTTGGTGCGCTGGTAGTCGGCCCGGTCCGCCTGCATCCGCAGGGTGTGCGCGAGGTCGCGCCGCGCCTGCGCGTTGCGCGCGTTGAACTGCCGGGGCACGCGCATGCGGGTCAGCGGCTCGGCCGGCACCGGGAAGTCGATGGTGCCCAGCCGGCGGGCGTGCCGGGACTCGGTGAGCACCAGCGGGCGCGGCCCGTCACGGTCGGCGCTGCTGCCCGGGTCCAGCACGACGGCGAGCCCGGAGAACTTGCCCGCCGGCACGTCGATCACGTCGCCGACCTTGAGCGCCAGCAGGGACTCGACGACCTGCTCGCGGACCTGCGCCTTGCGCCGCCGGGCGCCCTGGGCCTCCAGGTCGCTGATCTGGCGCCGAATCGCTTGGTACTCCATGAAGTCGCCCAGGTGGCACGTGGCGGCCTCGGCATAGCCCTCCAGGGCCTCCTCGGCCTGGTGGATCTGCCGGGCCAGCCCGACGACCGACCGGTCGGCCTGGAACTGGGCGAACGACTGCTCCAGCAGCTCGCGGGCCGAGGCGCGTCCGACCTGGTGCACCAGGTTGACCGCCATGTTGTAGGACGGCTTGAAGCTCGACTTGAGCGGGTACGTGCGGGTGGACGCCAGCCCGGCGACCTGGCGCGGGTCGAGCCCCGGTTGGAAGAGCACGACGCCGTGCCCCTCGACGTCGATGCCGCGCCGGCCGGCACGTCCGGTCAGCTGGGTGTACTCCCCCGGCGTCACGTCGGCGTGGGTCTCGCCGTTCCACTTGGTCAGCTTCTCCAGCACCACCGAGCGGGCCGGCATGTTGATGCCCAGGGCCAGCGTCTCGGTGGCGAAGACGACCTTCACGAGCCCGCGGCTGAACAGCTTCTCGACGCACTCCTTGAACGTCGGCAGGACGCCGGCGTGGTGAGCGGCGACGCCGCGCATGAGCGACTCGGCGAAGTCGTGGTAGCCGAGCACGTGCAGGTCGTCCTCGGACAGCTCGGAGACGGCGGCGTCGACGTAGCCGCGGATCTCCTCGCGCTCCTCGGGCGTGGTGAGGTTGAGCCGGGCGTCCGCGCACTGGCGCACCGCGGCGTCGCAGCCGGCCCGGCTGAAGATGAACACGATCGCGGGCAGCAGCCCCTCGGAGTCCAGCTTCGCGACCAGGTCGGGCCGGCTCGGCGTGTGGAAGCGCTTGGCGTGCGGCCGCTTGCCGCCCTTGCCGGGACGGCGGTCGCGCGGGATGCGGCTGAGCTGCCAGTCCTCGCGGGCCACCCGCTCGAGCGCCTTGTTGACGGTGACGCCGTCGTCCTCGAACAGCGGGAACATGCGGCGTCCGACCAGCACGTGCTGGTGCAGCGGGACGGGCCGGCGCTCCTCCATGACGGTGACGTTGGAGCCGCGCACCTCGGTGAGCCAGTCGCCGAACTCCTCGGCGTTGGACACGGTCGCCGACAGCGCGATGACCGAGACGGACTCGGGGAGGTTGATGATGACCTCCTCCCAGACCGCGCCGCGGAACCGGTCGGCGAGGTAGTGCACCTCGTCCATGACGACGAACGCGAGGCCCACGAGGGTGCGGCTGCCCGCGTACAGCATGTTGCGCAGCACCTCGGTGGTCATGACGACGATCGGCGCCTCGCCGTTGATGGAGTTGTCGCCGGTCAGCAGGCCGACGTTCTCGGCGCCGTGGCGCTCGACGAGGTCGTGGAACTTCTGGTTGGACAGCGCCTTGATCGGGGTCGTGTAGAACGCCTTCTGGCCCCGGGCCAGCGCGAGGTGCACGGCGAACTCGCCGACGACCGTCTTGCCGGCTCCGGTGGGCGCGGCGACGAGCACGCCGGACCCGTCCTCGACGTGACGGCAGGCCTGCTCCTGGAACGGGTCGAGCCCGAACGGGTAGCCGCCTCGGAAGTCGGCGAGGTGGGGGTGCTGACGGTCCCGTCGGGCCTGGGCGTAGGCCTCGGCCGGGCTCCTGGTCGCGCTCATGGCTCCACCCTAGTGAGCGCGTCGTGACGTCACGGAACGAAGACGCGCAGCGCTCCCGGCACGACCGACACGGTGCGCGGCAGGTGGCCGAGCCGCTCGCCGTCGCCGTAGGCCACGACGCCCGGCGCGGCCAGCCGCACCCCGGCCGGACGCGGCGCCCGCTGCACGGCGGGGTGCGTCAGGTGCGGCCGGAGGGCAGCTGGGGCAGCACGGTCAGCAGCTCGCGGATCGGCACGGGGTCGACCAGGACGACGTCGAGCAGGCCGTCGTCGGGCTGAGCGCCGGCGCAGATGCGCAGCCCACCGCCGAACGACTCGCCGTTGCCGACGGCCACGAGCATCGCCGCGTGGTGCTCGGTGCGGCCGTCCAGCTCGAGCTCGAACGGCAGCGGCTCGAAGACCCGCAGCTCCTGGAGGACCGCACGCAGGTACCGCAGGCGTCCGTGGGGCCAGCGCAGCGCGTTCGCCCGCTCGTTGACCTTGGAGTCGAAGCCGGAGGCCACCACGGACGCGACGAGGGTGCCGTCGACGTCCATGAGGTCCAGGTCGCGGGTGCGACCGGCGTCGATGACGTCGACCGCGGCCAGCACCGAGCGCAGCGGCAGGCCGAGGGTGCGGGTCCACGTCGTTGCCGGTGCCGGCGGGCACCAGGCCGACGGGCACCTGCGTGCCGGCCACCGCGTCGAGCACGCCGTGCAGCGCG
>NZ_JBNFNZ010000080.1:0-7331 GCF_057364525.1 Aeromicrobium sp. PFPM2_SD2 | reverse complement strand
CACCCGCGTCGCCGGGGGAGCGCGCGCCGCCGTGTCCCGGGCCGGCATCCGCGTCCCGCGCCCGGCGGACGCTGCCGGACCGGTCCCTTCCGGCATGGACCCGATCGACGGCATCTCGCCCTACCTGACGCCGAACCGCAGCTTCTACCGCGTCGACACCGCCCTGACCGTGCCCGACGTGCCGGCCGACACCTGGCGGCTGCGCATCCACGGCGACGTCGAGCGCGAGCTCGACCTGGACTTCGCCGACCTGCTGTCCCGACGCCTGGTCGAGCGGCGCATCACCCTGACCTGCGTCTCGAACGAGGTCGGCGGCCCGTACGTCGGCAACGCGACGTGGATCGGCGTCCCGCTCGCCGAGCTGCTGGAGGAGGCCGGCGTCCGCGACGGTGCGGACGCGCTGAAGTCGACCAGCGCCGACGGCATGGTCATCGGCACCCCGCTGGACGCCGTCCTGGACGGCCGCGACGCGATCGTCGCCGTGGCCATGAACGGCGAGCCGCTGCCGCTCGAGCACGGCTTCCCGGCGCGGATGGTCGTGCCCGGCCTCTACGGCTACGTGTCGGCCACCAAGTGGCTGGTCGACCTGGAGGTCACGCGGTTTGCCGACTTCACGGCGTACTGGACCGAGCGCGACTGGGACGAGCAGGCGCCGATCAAGCTCTCCTCGCGCATCGACGTCCCGAAGGCCTTCCAGCGCGTCGCGGCCGACCGCGTCGTCGCCGGCGGCGTCGCCTGGGCGCAGGGCGTCGGCATCGCCTCGGTCGAGGTGCAGGTCGACGACGGCCCGTGGCAGCGGGCCCGGCTCGCCCCCCAGGACACCGTCGACACCTGGCGCCAGTGGACCTGGCGCTGGGACGACGCCACCCCCGGCGCCCACACCCTGTCCGTCCGCGCGACCGACGCGGACGGCACCACCCAGACCTCCGATCGGGTCCCACCCCGCCCGAACGGCTCCACCGGCCGGCACAGCGTCCGGTTCACCGTGGAGTGAACGACCCGGGGACGCACGAACCAGACAAGTCACCACGAGAGGAACCCACCATGCGCACCACCACCCGCCTCAAGAACGTCGTCGCCGGAGTCGCCCTGGTCAGCTCGCTCGGCCTGCTCACCGCCGCCTGCGGCTCGGACGACTCGGACTCCGGCAGCAGCACGTCGTCCTCGTCGTCGGCGACGCCGTCGGAGGAGATGACCGAGTCCGAGGGCATGGACCCTGCGGCCGACCTGGTCGGCGCCGGCTGCGCCGACTACGCCGAGCAGGTGCCGGACGGCGCCGGCTCGGTCGAGGGCATGGCCATGGACCCGGTCACCACCGCCGCGAGCAACAACCCGCTGCTCAAGACGCTGACCGCGGCCGTGAGCGGCAAGCTCAACCCCGACGTCAACCTGGTCGACACCCTCAACGGCGGCGAGTTCACCGTGTTCGCGCCGGTCGACGACGCCTTCGCCAAGATCGACGCCAAGACGCTGAACACGCTCAAGACGCCCGAGGGCGCCAAGACCCTGGAGTCGATCCTGACCTACCACGTCGTCCCGGGCCGCCTGGCTCCCGCGGACGTCGCCGGCACCCACGCGACCGCGAACGGCGCCGAGGTCATGGTGGAGGGCTCGGGCGACATGCTGACCGTCGGCCAGGACAAGGCCAAGGTCATCTGCGGCGGCGTCCAGACCCAGAACGCGACCGTCTACCTGATCGACTCGGTGCTCATGCCCCCGGCGGCCTGACCCCGACGACCACCGGCCCGGCCCCGTCCACCGCGGACGGGGCCGGCCCGCGTCCGGGCCCGTCGCCCCGGGACATGATTTGGATCGGCGCGCGGTTCCTGACTACACTGACCTGTCGGCCTTTGCAGGCACGCCACCCCATGCCCTCGGGCTCCGCGTCAGCGGAGGGGTGACGCGCGGGCTCGGGCCGGCAGGTAGCAACCGGCAACCGAAGAAGAGGTCATGGCGAAAAAAGAAGGCGTCATCGAGATGGAAGGCGCTGTGGTCGAGGCGCTGCCCAACGCGATGTTCCGCGTCGAGCTCGCCAACGGGCACAAGGTCCTCGCGCACATCAGCGGCAAGATGCGGCAGCACTACATCCGCATCCTGCCCGAGGACCGTGTGGTCGTGGAGCTGTCCCCGTACGACCTCAGCCGCGGGCGCATCGTCTACCGCTACAAGTAAACACTCACGTTCAGTCTTCGAAGAGAGAGCTCGATGAAGGTCAAGCCGAGCGTGAAGAAGATCTGTGACAAGTGCAAGGTGATTCGTCGCCACGGCCGCGTCATGGTCATCTGCGAGAACCCGCGCCACAAGCAGCGCCAGGGCTGAAGCAGCTTCTTCACCAGCAGTACTGAACATCTGGATGCTCGTCGCGCAGCCGCGCGGCGTCACCCCCGGCGCAGAGGCCGGGGCCCGGCTCAGGAGCACGGTCTCCTGGAGGCAGTCGGGGCGCACCAGGTGCCGACACCTCTGCCGCAACGAAGGGAACCGCCTCCATGGCACGCCTCCAAGGTGTGGATCTCCCGCGCGAGAAGCGCATCGAGATCGCACTCACCTACATCTTCGGGATCGGCCGCACCCGTGCCGCCGAGACCCTGACCGCGACGGGCATCGACCCGTCCAAGCGGGTCCACGAGCTCACCGACGACGACCTCGTCGCGCTGCGTGACCACATCGACGCGAACTACCAGGTCGAGGGCGACCTGCGTCGTGAGGTCACCGCGGACATCCGTCGCAAGATGGAGATCGGCTCCTACCAGGGCCGCCGCCACCGCGTCGGCCTGCCGGTCCGCGGCCAGCGCACCAAGACCAACGCGCGCACGCGCAAGGGTCCGAAGAAGACCGTCGCCGGAAAGAAGAAGTGATCTAGATGCCTCCTAAGACGTCTGGCGCCAAGAAGGTGCGCCGCAAGGAGAAGAAGAACGTCGCTCAGGGCGAGGCCCACATCAAGAGCACGTTCAACAACACGCACGTGACGATCACCGACCCCTCGGGTGCGGTCATCGCCTGGGCCTCCGGCGGAACCGTCGGCTTCAAGGGCTCGCGCAAGTCCACTCCGTTCGCCGCCGGCATGGCCGCCGAGGCCGCTGCCCGCCAGGCGATGGAGCACGGGATGAAGAAGGTCGACGTCTTCGTGAAGGGTCCGGGCTCCGGCCGCGAGACCGCGATCCGTTCGCTCGGTGGCGCTGGCCTGGAGGTCGGCACCATCTCGGACGTCACCCCCAGCCCGCACAACGGATGCCGGCCGCCCAAGCGCCGCCGCGTCTGATCCCAAGGAGTTCCTGAACCATGGCCCGTTACACCGGTCCTCTGACCAAGAAGTCGCGTCGACTCGGCGTCGACCTCGTCGGTGGTGACGCCGCGTTCGAGCGTCGCCCCTACCCGCCCGGCCAGCACGGCCGCGCGCGGATCAAGGAGAGCGAGTACCGCACCCAGCTGCAGGAGAAGCAGAAGGCGCGCTACACGTACGGCGTTCTCGAGAAGCAGTTCCGCAAGTACTACGAGACGGCTCACCGCAAGCCCGGCAAGACCGGCGACAACCTCCTGGCGCTCCTCGAGACCCGCCTGGACAACGTCGTCTACCGCGCCGGCCTGGCCCGCACCCGTCGTCACGCCCGCCAGCTGGTGACCCACGGTCACTTCCTGGTCAACGGCGTCAAGACGAACATCCCGTCGTTCCAGGTGTCGAAGCACGACATCATCGACGTGAAGCCGAAGTCGCTCGAGACCACGCCGTTCATCGTGGCCCGCGAGACGCACGACTCCGAGTCCGTCCCCGCCTGGCTCACGGTCTCGCCGACCCGCGGCCGCATCCTGGTGCACGACAAGCCCGTCCGCGAGCAGATCGTCGTCCCCATCCAGGAGCAGCTGATCGTCGAGTTCTACTCGAAGATCTGATCCTTTCCCACGAGCCGGGTCCTCAGATGAAGGTGGGCCCGGAAAGGAAGTTCCCATGCTGATCGCCCAGCGCCCCGTCCTGACCGAAGAGGTCGTCGACGACTACCGTTCGCGGTTCGTCATCGAGCCCCTCGAGCCCGGATTCGGCTACACCCTCGGCAACTCGCTGCGTCGCACGCTGCTGTCGTCGATCCCGGGTGCGGCCGTCACGTCGATCAAGATCGACGGCGTCCTGCACGAGTTCTCGACCGTCCCCGGTGTCACCGAGGACGTCACCGAGCTGATCCTCAACATCAAGCGCCTGGTCGTCTCCTCGGAGAACGACGAGCCCGTCGTGATGTACCTGCGCAAGGAGGGCTCCGGTGAGGTCACCGGCGCCGACATCCAGCCGCCGGCCGGGGTCGAGATCCACAACCCCGACCTGCACATCGCCACGCTGAACGACAACGCCAAGCTCGAGGTCGAGCTGGTCGTCGAGCGCGGCCGTGGCTACGTGTCGGCCGTGCAGAACAAGACCGGCGACGAGGAGATCGGCCGCATGCCGGTCGACTCCATCTACAGCCCCGTGCTGAAGGTGACCTACAAGGTCGAGGCGACCCGTGTCGAGCAGCGCACGGACTTCGACAAGCTCGTCATCGACGTCGAGACCAAGCGCTCGATCCTGCCGCGCGACGCGATCGCGTCGGCCGGGTCGACCCTGGTCGAGCTCTTCGGCCTGGCCCGGGAGCTCAACGTCGAGGCCGAGGGCATCGACATCGGCCCGTCGCCGGTGGACGAGCAGCTCGCGGCCGACCTGGCGCTGCCGGTCGAGGACCTGAACTTCACGGTCCGCTCGTACAACTGCCTCAAGCGCGAGGGCATCCACACCGTGGGTGAGCTCATCACGCGCAGCGAGCAGGACCTGCTCGACATCCGCAACTTCGGTCAGAAGTCGATCGACGAGGTCAAGGCCAAGCTGGCCGCCATGGGCCTCGGTCTCAAGGACAGCCCGGTCGGCTTCGACCCGGCGAACCTCGAGTCGTTCGACGACGACGCGAGCTACGCCGAGGACGAGCAGTACTGAGCTGCTCGCCCCTGACCTGACGATTCCTGGAGATATTCGATGCCCACCCCCACCAAGGGACCCCGCCTCGGCGGCAGCCCGGCACACCAGCGGCTGATCCTGGCCAACCTCGCGCAGAGCCTGTTCGAGCACGGCCGGATCACGACGACCGAGGCCAAGGCCCGCCGTCTGCGTCCGTACGCCGAGCAGCTCATCACGAAGGCCAAGAACGACACGGTGGCCAACCGCCGCCAGGTCGTGAAGGTCATCCGTGACAAGAGCGTGCTGCACACGCTGTTCGCCGAGATCGGCCCGGCCATGGCCGACCGTCCGGGCGGCTACACCCGCATCACGAAGATCGGTCCGCGCAAGGGCGACAACGCGCCCATGGCCGTGATCGAGATCGTCGAGGGCGGCTTCACGCCGAAGGCGACCACCGCGCCGGCCGCCGAGGCGCCCCGCGCCGCGGCCCCCGTTCGACGCCGTCGTCGCCGTGGGCGGCGGCAGCGCGATCGACACCGCCAAGGCGGTCAACCTCATGCTCACCAACGACGGCGAGCTCATGGACTACGTCAACGCGCCGGTCGGCGGCGGCCGGGCGCCGCAGAAGCCGCTGCTGCCGCTGGTCGCCGTGCCGACCACCACCGGCACCGGCAGCGAGAGCACCACCATCTGCGTGCTCGACGTGGTCGACCAGCACGTCAAGACCGGCATCTCGCACGCCCGCCTGCGCCCGACGATGGCCGTCGTCGACCCCGAGCTGACGATCACGCAGCCCGCCCAGGTCACCGCGGCCGCGGGCATGGACATCCTGTGCCACGCGCTGGAGAGCTACACCGCGCGCAGCTTCACCAGCTACGAGCGCAAGAGCGCCGAGCAGCGGGTCCCGTACTGCGGCGCCAACCCCATCTCGGACATGTGGAGCGAGAAGTCCATGAGCCTGCTCGCCGGCGCGTTCCGGCGCGCGGTGAGCCACGGCGACGACCTGGACGCCCGCACCGAGGTCGCGCTGGCCGCGACGTTCGCCGGGCTCGGCTTCGGCAACGCCGGCGTGCACATCCCGCACGCCAACGCCTACCCGGTGGCCGGCCAGGTGCGCGACTTCCGACCCGAGGGCTACCCGGTGCTGGACGGCGACGACCACGCGATGGTGCCGCACGGCATGGCCGTCTCGCTGACCGCGCCCGAGGCCTTCCGCTTCACCTTCGCCTCGGCGCCGGAGCGGCACGTGCGCGCCGCCCAGCTGCTCGAGCCGGGCGCGACGCCCGGCGACGACCCGGCCTCCCTGCTGCCGGACGTCCTGACGCGGCTCATGCGCGACATTGGCATCCCGTCGGGCCTGGCCGAGGTCGGCTACGGCGCCGGCGACGTCGACGGCCTGGTCGAGGGCACGCTCAAGCAGCAGCGCCTGCTCGCCACCGCGCCGCGCGAGGCCTCGGCCGAGGACCTCGCCGGCATCCTGCACGGCTCGCTCGAGCTGTGGTGACCCAGCTCCCGGACGCGGCCGTCGGCGACGTCGTCGCCGCGCCGAGGAAGTCGACCGCCACGCGGTCGGGCCACTGCTCGGCGGCGCGGCGCAGGCCGGCCGTCACCGGCTCGTCGGGGACGTCGACGTTCGCGGGCACGCCCACGGGGTAGCTCGACAGCCAGGGGCGGTCCTTCAGCACGTTCGTGCTCCTCTCCACGCGGCCGAGTCTAGGAGCGGGCCCGCTGTGACCGGCGTCTCGCCGCTCACTGGCCGGTGGCCCCGTCGATGCACTCGCGCAGCAGGTCGGCGTGGCCGCAGTGGCGGGCGTACTCCTCGATCATGTGCACGAGCACCTCGCGCAGGTTGATCGCGCCCTCGCGCGGGTGGTGGCCGACGACGTCGAGGTCCGGCGCCTGGTCGACGAACCGCTCGGCGTGCTCGACCTCCTCGTGCCACAGCCGGAACGCCTCGTTGACGACGCCGTCGTCGGCGACCGCCCCGTCGAACTCGGGGTCGGACGCCCCCTCGCGCTCGAAGTGGCGGGCGACGTCCTCGCCGTTCATGACGACGTGGAACCAGTGCTGCTCGACCCACGCCATGTGCCGCACGAGGCCCAGCAGCGACATCGTCGAGGGCGGGACGGAGCGGCGGGCGAGCTGCTCGGCGTCCAGACCGTCGCACTTCATCGCCAGGGTCAGGCGGTAGTGGCGCAGGTACTCCACCAGCGTCTCGCGCTCGCCGGCCATGAGCGGGCTGCTGGGCCGCGGGTCGCTCGTGGGGTCGACGGTGAAGCCGGGGTACCTGGAGCCAGTCATGCGCACAGCGTGGCGGAACCCGCGCCGGGTCGCACGCGAGGGTCAGTCGACGGGCGTCGGCGACGGCGGCGCCACGGCCCACGGCTCGCCCAGGCGGACGAGCACGACGCCGGCCAGG
>NZ_JBNFNZ010000079.1:0-7332 GCF_057364525.1 Aeromicrobium sp. PFPM2_SD2 | reverse complement strand
CATCCGGCCGGCGCTCTACGGCGCCGACTACTCGTGCACGCTCGCCTCGCGCACGTCCGAGGCGACGTCGGTGCTGAGCCGGGTCGTGGGCAAGCACTGCGAGAGCGGCGACATCGTGGTCCATCTGCACGAACTGCTTCCACTCGGTGAGGAGCAGCACCAGCTCGGCGCCGTCGACGGCGTCCTCGAGGCTGTCGGCGTAGCCGAGCTCGGGCGCCTTCGCCTTGGCGTTGACCATGGCCTCGGGGTCGAAGAGCGTGACCTTCGCCCCCTCCTTGCCGAGCTGGATCGCCACGTCGAGGGCGGGCGAGTCGCGGATGTCGTCGCTGTTGGGCTTGAACGCGGCGCCGAGCACGGCGACCTTGCGGTTGACGACCGAGCCGCCCAGCTCGGCGCGGGCCAGGTCGAGCATGCGAGCGCGGCGGCGCAGGTTGATCGCGTCGACCTCGCGCAGGAACGTCAGCGCCTGGTCGACGCCGAGCTCGCCGGCACGGGCCATGAAGGCACGGATGTCCTTGGGCAGGCAGCCGCCGCCGAAGCCGAGGCCGGCGTTGAGGAAGCGACGGCCGATGCGCACGTCGTGGCCGATCGCGTCGGCGAGCTGCGTGACGTCGGCACCGGTGGCCTCGCACAGCTCGGCCATCGCGTTGATGAACGAGATCTTGGTGGCCAGGAACGAGTTCGCCGCGACCTTCACCAGCTGCGCGGTGGCGTAGTCGGTGACCAGTCGCGGGGTGCCCTCGGCCATCGGGGTGGCGTAGACCTCGTCGAGCACGTCGACCGAGCGCTGGCCGGCCTCGCTCGCCGCGACGCCGTAGACCAGGCGGTCGGGGTGCAGGGTGTCCTCGACGGCGAAGCCCTCGCGCAGGAACTCGGGGTTCCAGACCAGCACGGCGCCGCTGCCCTCGAGGTCGGCGGCCAGGCGCTCGGCGGTGCCGACCGGGACGGTGGACTTGCCCGCGACGACGTTGCCCTCGCGCAGGTACGGACGCAGCTCGGCGAACGCACTGTTCACGTACGTCATGTCGGCGGCGTACTCGCCGGCCTTCTGCGGGGTGCCGACGCAGACGAAGTGGACGTCCGCGCCCTCGACGGCGGACATGTCGGTGGTGAAGGACAGGCGGCCGGTGGCCATCGCCTCGGAGAGCAGCTCGGGGAGCCCCGGCTCGTAGAAGGGAGCCTCGCCCCGGCTCAGCGCTGCGGCCTTGCGCTCGTCGACGTCGACGCCGACGACCTCGTGCCCCAGGCTGGCCATGCACGCGGCGTGGACCGCGCCCAGGTAGCCACAACCGATCACCGAAATCTTCATGGGGGTCAGGCTATCCGAGGCCCCGAGACGGCGCGGGACGGCGGCTCAGCCGAACGCGAGGTCCGCGACGATGCGCGTCCCCGACTCGCTCTCGACCCGCCAGGAGTCGGCGACGTAGTTGACGATGTGCAGGCCGCGGCCGGACAGCGAGACGTCGTTGAGCTGCAGCGGCTCGAGGGTGTCGACCGTCCCGCCGTCGCACACCGCCACCTGCAGCAGCCCGTCGAACGTGCGCCAGGAGACCTCGAGGGTGCCGTCGGGGCGGGGAGCCCCGTGCCGGATGCCGTTGGTGACCAGCTCGCTCACGACCAGCACCGCGTCGTCGACGACGGACTGCGGGACGTCGCGCTCGCTGAGCGCCGACGCCAGGAGCTTGCGCGCCTCGCCGGGGCTGGACGGCTCGAAGGGCAGGGTGAACACGCCGTCACCAGTCACTCGTTCCGTCACGGCACCATCCTGCTGCTCGAAGCTCGTCGCCATGCCGCGCTCACGCCGTCTCGACCCGACGACGGACGCTCTGCACGGCGTCGTAGCGGCGCGGGCAGTGCACCACGAGGACGACCGACCCGTCGCCGAGCACCCGGCCGAACGCCCGGAGGGTGTCGTCGCGGCGGAACTCGCGGAGCAGTCGCTGCGCGACCGTGGCCTCCAGGCGGAAGCTCAGGCGCGCCCAGCTGCTGCGCCGGCGCGGGCGGCGCGAAGCGCCACCGGTGGGGACGACCTGGATCGCGCTCATCGTGCGCTCCCTCCTGAGATTCCGACGCGAGTTGCCCGGTTGGCACCGCGCGCTAGGCTAAACCTATTCAAAACTTATTCATCGCGCAACGGGGACGCAATCCGAGCGTCCTGAGCGCCCGAGCAGAGGAGAACGCCATGGGTATCGACGACAAGATCAAGAACAAGGCCGAGGACCTGTCGGGCAAGACCAAGGAGCACGCCGGCAAGGCCACGGACGACCCCCAGCTCGAGGCCGAGGGCAAGGGCGACCAGACCAAGTCCGACGTCAAGCAGGCGGGCGAGAAGATCAAGGACGCGTTCAAGCACTGAACCGCCTAGTACCAACGGGTCATTTCGGCCCGTTCCCCTGGTCCGGGCCGTCCCCCGCGGCCTAGACTCGACGACGGCTGAGCCGCCGCGCGTACCCCCGAACGCGTGGCGGCTCGCTGCATGTCCGGGGGTCGTCCGCACCGAGACGCCGCCCCCGTCCGGACCGTCGGACCCGTGCGGTGGAATGGTCCGGTGACCACCCGCGACGAGCTCTTCGACCCCGCCGGCCCGCGTCCGCTGCACGAGCTGCTCGACGCCCTCGCCGCCGAGGGCTGGCGCCTGGAGGGTCCCGGCGAGGCCGTCGAGCACGACGGCCGGCCCCTCGTGCGGTACCGGTTCGTCCGCTAGCGCCCGCTCGACGTGCGGACCCGCCTCGGTGGTGCCAAGGTCGTGCCGTCCGAGTCCGGAGGAAGGAAGTGCACCAATGAGCACCCTGCTGTGGATCCTTGCCGTCATCCTGGTCGTGGCGGGCATCTTCGCCCTGCTGCGCCGTGAGCTCCTGTGGGGCATCGTGCTGATCGTCGTCGGTCTGCTCGTCGGCCCCGGAGGCGTCAGCATCTTCACGTGACCACCGCTGGACGCACGAGAGCCCTCCGCCGTCGGCGGGGGGCTCTCGTCGTGTCGGGGGATGGTGGAGGGAGGCTTCTCCACTTCCTGGGCTGGACGGAGGAGACTTCCTCGGCGGCCGAGCCTCGCTCCGGCCCTGGGTGCGGTGCTTCTCGGGCCAGCCCGACCGCGCACCTCCGAGCGAGCTCCGCCTGGTTCAGACGCGAAACGACCAGCCACCTGGGGTGACTGGTCGCTCCGGTCTTGCTCCGAACATTTGCGGCGGAGCGGGCTCCGCCCTGGTTCAGATGCGAAACGACCAGCCACCTGGGGTGACTGGTCGCTCCGGTCTTGCTCCGTGCCTTTACGGCGGAGATGGCGGGATTTGAACCCGCGAGAGGTTTCAACCTCAACCCGCTTAGCAGGCGGGCGCACTAGGCCACTATGCGACATCTCCACGTCGCCGCGGACGGCAACCAGGACAGGCTACTAAACGCCCCGGCCCGGCGACGAATCGGGCCGGTCAGCCGAGCGTCCGGTACCCGTTCGCGGTGTTCATCCGGGCGTGCACGTCGCGGATCAGCTCGTCGCCGCGCTCCCCCACCGCGCCCAGCGCCAGGGAGGGGGTGCCGCCCTCCTTCGACGTCAGCTGCAGGCGCCGTGGCCCGCCCTCGTCGGAGTACTCGACCGTCTCGACGTCGCTCCACAGCACCCGCAGCTGCTCACGGCCCCGTCCGGCGCGCAGCCCGCGCTCGTCCAGCCGCGCCACCACCGGCGGTCGCACCAGGACCCGCAGGCCGTCCAGCACCGCGAGCACGGTCAGCGCCAGCAGCACCCCGCCGACGACGCGCGCCCACGTCGCGTCCACGCCCAGCACGAGGACGCCGACGAACGCGGTGGCGGCCGCCGGGAGGAGGTGGAAGCCGAACGCCCGCAGGGCGAACGGGCGGGCGAGACGGTAGGTGGAGGTGGACACGGTCGTCCTTCGCTGGTCGGTGGATCTGGCAGAGGGGGCGGGATTCGAACCCGCGGCTGGCTCATCACCAGCGACCGCTTTCAAGGCGGTTCCGATCGGCCACTCCGGCACCCCTCCTCGGCCCGAGGGCCGCGGCCCAGCCTACTGGCCGTCCCCGGCGCGGACGTCCCGGACGCACGACGGCCCCGCCCAGCCGGGCGGGGCCGTCGCGTCCCGGTGCCTAGCGGCGGACCGTGACCACCTTGCGGGCGGAGGAGTCGGCGTAGACCGAGCCGGCCGCGTCCAGCGTCACCGTGACCCGCGCCTGGCCCGACGCCTTGCGCGACAGGCGCGGCAGGTCACCCGGACGGTGCGTCCGGCCTGGACCCGCACGACCTTCGTGCGCGTGGTGCCGCCCTGGCGGACGGCGACCTTCACCGTGCCGGAAACGCTCGGGCGGACCGAGACCCTGACCGGCTTCCCGCGCTGGGCGGTGACCGAGCCGATCCTGACCGAGGACGCGCGCTGCGTGACCCGCACCGTGACCGCGCGGGAGACCGTGCTCCGCGTGCCCGCCGTCACGACCACCCGGTAGCGACGGCTGTTCTCGGCCGGCGTGACCTTCGCCAGGCGCAGCGAGGCGGCGGTCTGGCCGCGCAGGTCGACCCAGGAGCCGTTGCCGGAGCGGCGCTGCCACTGGTAGGCCAGCGGCTTCGCCGCCGTCGCGGACACCGTCAGCCGGACGTCGTCACCGGCCTGCGCACGGACGTCCTTCGGCTGCCCGGCGATGACCGGCGCCGTGTCGGGCGCCGGCTCCTCGAGGACGGGCGGCGTGACGCCGTCCTCGACGACGGCCTTCTTGCCGGCGTCGGTCTTGTGGACGGTGAAGCGGTCCCACAGGTCGCCGACCTGGTAGGGCTTCTCGACCTTCCTGCCGTTCTTGAACCACTGCGCCGACGGCGTGACCTCGGCGATGTAGGACGAGTAGGTCAGCGTGTCCTCGGTGACGTCGACCACCTGGTAGGTCGTGAAGTCCTCGCCCTTCTGGACCTGCGTGGCGCCGTTGTTCGTCCAGACGTTCTTCTCGTCCGTCTCCAGGTCGTAGTGCTTCGCCCCGGAGTTGCTGACGACGTAGACCGGGCCGGACGTGACGCCGGGGGTGCTCGTCGCCGTGGTGTTCTTGTAGCCGCGCGCGTAGACGTGGTCGTGGCCCATCTGCACCAGGTCGATGTCGTGCTTCTCGAACACCGGCACCCAGTACTGGCGCAGCACCGGCTCGTTGCGGCCGGCCGAGCCGGAGTACACGGGCTGGTGGAAGGTGACGACGTTCCACTTCGAGGGGCTCTCGGTGAGGACGTGGTCCAGCCAGGCGGCCTGGTACTGCGTCCACAGCTCGGCGACCTTGGTGCTCGGGCAGTCCGCCGCGGTGCAGGCGGGCAGCGCGTCGGGCGTCAGGAAGGTCGTGTCGCGCGTCGCGTTGACCGTGATGAAGCGGACGCCCTGGTAGTCGGAGAAGTACACCGTCTCGGCGGCGAACTCGCTCCAGTGGTCGAAGTACGCGCGGTACTGCTGCGCGACCTCGGAGTCGCCCTCGGCCAGCTTCGCCATCTCGCCGATCGTGGAGTCGTTCGGGTTGTTGGCCGGGTACTCGAAGTGGGCCTTCCAGGCCGTCATCAGCTTGTCGCCGGAGTACTCGTGGTTGCCCGGGGCGGCGAAGACGTTCGTCGTCGTGGCGGCCGACTTCATGCCCTTGAACCAGTTCTGCCACTGGACGTCGTTGCTGGCGGAGTCGATCAGGTCGCCGGCGTGGACCGAGCCGATCGCGTCCGGCGCCTTGGCCTGGGCCTGGCGGACGACCTCGGGCCACGTGGTGTCCAGGCCGATCTGGGCGTCGCCGTAGTAGACGTAGGAGAACTCCTTCTCGTCCGGGTCGGCGGTGCCGAAGATGGCCCAGTCGCTCCAGGCGCCGTCGGTCGCGACGCGGTAGGTGTAGTCGGTGCCCGGCTTCAGGCCCGACACGACCGTGGAGAAGTGCGGGAAGTCGTTGCTGATGCTCTTGGGCTGCAGGTAGGCCTTGACGGCGCGGGTCGCGCCGCCGGCCGCCGGCTTGATCTCGACCTTGGCGGTCGTGTCGTCGGCCTCCGCCCCCTGGAAGGTGATGGCCTGGCTCGTCTCGGGCGTCTCGGTGGGCGTCAGGATCACGCGGGTCGGCTGGACCGGGTCGTCGGCCATCGCCCCCGACGGCAACGTCAGGATCCCCCGGCCAGCACGGCGGCCAGTCCGGCGACGGCCGGACGGCGGGCGCCACGCAGCATGCGGACGTTCAATGTCGTTCCTTCCTCGGAGTGTCGGCGGCGAAGGCCGCCCGCGACGACTCCAACGAGGCCCGGTGACCTCCCGCGGTCCCGCGAGGAGGCTCAGGTGAACAGTGGGGCAACAGTGGCCCGGACGCGTCAGCGCAGGGGCGAGCGGCGGGGCGGCTCGACGCGCGTCGGGCGCTCGATCGCCCGGTTGCGGCGGGCGGAGCGGTCGCGCATCGCGAGCCGGCGGGCGACGAGGCCGACGCCGAGGCCCAGCACGATCGAGTACAGCGTCGACAGCCCGACGTAGCTGGGGTAGGCGTTCGGGTCGACGAGCGAGGTGGTCATGACGCCGGTGCCGATGACGGCGAAGACGAGGATCCACCAGCCCTCGCGGTGGCGCGAGCGCACGGACGTGCCGACGACCAGCGCCGGCAGGCCGATGAGCACCTCGACCGGGCGCGGGACGCCGCCGACGGTCTCGCGCAACCAGCTCACCGTCGACGTGAACGCGTCCACGACCGTCTCCGAGCCGTGCGTGCGGACGAACGAGCTGTAGGCGAGCAGGACGATGAGCAGCACCGCGACGCCGACCAGGACGGTGACGCCCTGCCGGCTCATGCCGTGCAGGCCGGCGCCCAGGCTCCAGACGACCGCGATGGCCAGCGCCAGGGACGTGCCGAGCACCAGCAGGTTGAACCGCTGGTAGCCGGCAGGAGCGTTCCAGGCGGCCACGCCGATGGTGCCGGAGATCGCGACGACGATGGCGACGGCGTACTCGCGCACCACCTGGCCCAGGGTGCGGGCCGGTCGAGTCAGGAGGACCGAGGAGACCGTCGCCAGGACGGCGGTCACGCCGGCCGCCGCGGTGATGGTGACGTTCCGCTCGAGCACCGCCCCCGCCAGCGCGAGGACCGTGGCGAGGCTCACCCAGATGCGCAGGTGGCCACGACGCGGTGCGTCAGGACGGTCGCCAGCACGACGAGCTGCACCGCGGCGGCCGGACGCTCGACCCAGGTCGGCGCGCCCACCTCGACGACCGCGGTGGCGGCGACGAGGGTCGACAGCACCCACAGCGAGACGACGGCGACGACGCCCAGCGGCCCAGCTCGGGCCGCAGGCGCGGCTGACGGGTGGGCAGGTCGTAGGCGGGGGCCGCGGGGGCGTCGAGCCGG
>NZ_JBNFNZ010000078.1:0-7376 GCF_057364525.1 Aeromicrobium sp. PFPM2_SD2 | reverse complement strand
CGAGCCGCCGCCCGGGGACCTCGGGGCGGGGTGACCCGTGCTCCGCGCCCAGCCGTCCCCGCGGCGTCGTGCCGCGGGGACGGTCGTCGCGCTCGTCGCCCTGGCCGTCGTGGTCGTGCTGGTGGCGACGCTCGTGGCTGACCCCCGCTCCCCGGCGCTGCGCGGACGTCGCTACCCGTGGCACACGGACATCACCGCCACGACGTTCTGGGTCGGCGAGATCTTCGACCCCGACGCCGACGACGGCTCCCAGCGCATCTCGGCGTACGACGACGAGTGGCTCGAGCACTACGGCGGCTGCGACGGGCAGCAGGTCGGCGACGAGTGCCGCACCGAGCGCCGGTTCCGCCGCGACGGGTGGTTCCCGCGGCACATGGAGCCGCGGGAGAACCCCTTCTACCTGGACCTGCCGTACGACGACAAGACCGTGGAGGAGAACTTCCGCACGCGCGGGGACGTCGTCCCCTGGGCCCGCGACGAGCCGTACGCCGAACGGGTCGGCGACCGGCGCTACAGCCTCATGAAGAACCGCTGGGTCGAGCTGCGCCGCGGCAGCCGGCGGTGCTTCGGGCAGGTGCAGGACGCGGGGCCGGGCGAGTACTCCGACGTCGACTACGTCTTCGGGTCCGACGACGCCCGGCCGCTGAACCAGCGCTACGGCGGGGCCGGGATGGACGTCTCGCCCGCCCTCACCGGCTGCCTCGGCTTCGACGACGTCAACGGCGTCACCGGCGGCATCCACTGGCGGTTCGTCGAGCGCGAGGACGTGCCGGACGGGCCGTGGACCCGCCTCGAGACGACGTCCCGGGGCACCGGCTGACCGGGCCCGCGTCCGGGCTTTTTGCACTCTTGGCTTCATAGTGTAGAAATGTCCGGTGGCCGAGACCGACGAGGGACGCCGCGCCGCCAAGCGGCGGGCGACCCGCACCGCCCTCGTCACCACCGCCCGGGCCCTGACCGCCCGGCACGGCGTGAACGGCTTCACGGTCGAGCAGCTGTGCGAGCAGGTCGGCGTCTCGCGCCGCACCTTCTTCAACTACTTCGCGACCAAGGACGAGGCGATCCTGGGCGCGCCGGCCGACGAGCTCCCCGCCGACGCGGTCGCGCCTTCCTGGCCGGCGGCGGTGACGAGCCCTTCACCGGCGACTTGGCCGGCGACTTCGTCGAGCTGCTCGCCGCCGCCCACGAGGGGCGCGGCGCTGACCCGCGAGGAGCACGTCGCCCTGCACCGGGCGCTCGTGGCCGAGCCGCGGCTGCTCGACCAGCTGATGGAGCGCGGCCGGGCCATGGAGGAGCGGGTGGCCGCCCTCGTCGCCGAGCGCGAGGGTCTCCCTGCCGACGACCCGCGCGCCCGCGTCGCGACGACGCTGCTCGGCGCGCTCGGGCAGGCCGTCGCCATGCGCTTCTTCTCCACCGAGTCCGCCACCTCGTTCCGCGACGAGGCGGCTCCCGACCTGCAGGCCCTGCGCGGCCTGCGCCTGACCCCGCGCCCCTGAGCGCACGACCGAAAACACCATGACGAGCACCGACCTGCGCGACGACGCGCCCCTGCTGCTGACCCAGCGGCGGATCTGGATCATCTTCTCCGCGCTGATCGCCGGCATGTTCCTGGCCAGCCTGGACCAGACGATCGTGTCGACCGCGATGCCGACCATCGTCGGCGACCTCGGCGGCGTCGAGCACCAGGCCTGGATCACGACCGCCTACCTGCTCGCCACGACGATCGTCATGCCGATCTACGGCAAGTTCGGCGACGTCCTGGGCCGGCGCAACCTGTTCCTGTTCGCCATCGCGGTGTTCACGCTGGCCTCGCTGGGCTGCGCGCTGAGCGACGACTTCTGGTCGTTCGTCGTCTTCCGCGCCCTCCAGGGCCTGGGCGGCGGCGGCATGATGATCCTCAGCCAGGCGATCATCGCCGACGTCGTGCCGGCCAACGAGCGCGGCAAGTACCTCGGCCCGCTGGGCGGCATCTTCGGCCTCTCGGCCGTCGCCGGCCCGCTGCTCGGCGGCTTCTTCGTCGACCACCTGACCTGGCACTGGGCGTTCTGGATCAACCTGCCGATCGGCGCCGCGGCATTCCTCATCGCCTGGTTCGCGCTGACGCTGCCGACCAAGCGGCCCGAGCACGGCATCGACCTGCTGGGCGTCATGACGCTGTCGGCGGCCACGACCTGCCTGATCTTCTTCAGCGAGTTCGGCGGCAACGCCGACCACGGCTGGGACGCCACGTCCACCTGGCTGTGGGGCCTGGGCCTGCTCGTCACCGCGTGCGCGTTCGTCCTGGTCGAGTCCCGCGCGGACGACCCGATCATCCCGCTGAGCCTGTTCCGCAGCTCGATCTTCGTCAACAGCACCGCCATCGGCTTCGCGCTGGGCATGGGCATGTTCGCCGCGCTGGCCTTCCTGCCCACCTTCCTGCAGATGTCGTCGGGCACGTCGGCGGCCACGTCGGGCCTGCTCATGCTGCCGATGATGGTCGGCATGATGGGCACGTCGATCTGGTCGGGCCTGCGCATCACCCGCACCGGCCGCTACAAGGCGTTCCCGATCGCCGGTGCGCTCGTCGTGCTGGCCGCGATGCTGTGGATGACGACGCTGGCGGCCAGCACCCCGATCTGGGTCGTCTGCGCGCAGATCTTCGTCTTCGGCGCCGGGCTCGGCCTCATCATGCAGGTCGTCGTCCTGGTCGTGCAGAACTGCGTCCCGGTCGACCAGATCGGCACCGCGACGAGCACGAACAACTACTTCCGCGAGGTCGGCGCCGCCCTGGGCGTCGCGATCTTCGGCGCGATGTTCACCAACCGCCTCTCCGAGCGGCTGACGGACGTCTTCACGACGGCCGGCGCCTCGGGCGCGGACGCCGAGACGGCCACCGCGACCCTGCAGCCGTCGGTGATGGCCGACCTGCCCGAGCCGGTGCGCGACGGCATCGTGACGGCCTACGCGGACGCGCTGGCGCCGGTGTTCTGGTACCTGGTGCCGTTCATCCTGGTCGCGCTGCTGCTGGCCGCCTTCCTCAAGGAGATCCCGCTGTCGGACGTGGCCGGCATGGTCGCCCGCGGCGAGGCCGTGGGCGGCGAGGAGGCCGAGCGGCTCGAGGCCGAGCAGCGCGCCGCCCGCCAGTCCCCCACCACCGGGTCGCCCGAGCCGGTCACCGCCCCCGAGGACGACTCCCCCGCTCGCTGAGCGTGGGCTACTCGCCCGAGGGGACGATGGCCGAGATGACCGTGCCGTCGGCGCGCAGCGTGCCCGCCGGGCTGGACGGCTCGCCCGACAGCCGCGGGCCCTGGTCCTTGAGCGCCACGACGACCGGCTCGCCGGGCTTCACCGTGACCTCCTCGCCGCGCACGTCGAAGGCGAGCGCGCCGTCGCCGGCCTCGACCACCATCTCCAGCTCGGTCGGACGCACGGTCACGCGCACGCGGGTGCCGCGCAGCGTGAGCCGGTAGGTCAGCGACTCCCACTCGTCGGGCAGGCGCGGGTCGATCGTCCAGCGTCCGTCGCCCAGGTCGCGGAAGCCGCCGAACCCGGACGCCAGGGCGCTCCACACGCCGCCGGTCGACGCCACGTGGACGCCGTCGGACGTGTTGCCGTGCCGGTCGGCGAGGTCGACGTAGAGGGCCGACAGGAAGTAGCGCAGCGCGAGGTGGTGGTAGCCCACCTCGGCGGCCATGATCGACTGCACGACCGCCGACAGCGTCGAGTCGCCGGTCGTGATCGGGTCGTAGTACTCGAAGTTGCGCCGCTTCTGCTGGGCGGTGAAGTGCTCGCCCTGCAGGAAGAGCGCCAGCACGACGTCGGCCTGCTTGAGCACCTGGAACCGGTAGATGACCAGCGGGTGGTAGTTCAGCAGCAGCGGCCGCTTGCTCATCGGCGTGTTGGCCAGGTCCCACATCTCGCGCTCGAGGAAGTGCGAGTCCTGCGGGTGGATGCCCAGGTGCTCGTCGAACGGGATGCTCATGCCGTCCGCGGCCCGCTCCCACTCGCGGACCTCCTCCTCGCGCAGCCCGAGCCGGCGCACCAGCTGGGCGTACGCGTCGGCGTCGTTGTCGGCGATGGTGCGGACGGCCTCGGCCGCGCGGCGCAGGTTCGCCCGGGCCAGGACGTTCGTGTACAGGTTGTCGTTCACCACGGTCGTGTACTCGTCCGGCCCGGTGACGCTGTGGATGTGGAAGCTGCCGTTCTGCTCGTTGCGCCAGAACCCGAGGTCGGCCCACAGCCGCGCGGTCTCGACGAGGATGTCGATGGCCTCGCGGTTGAGGAAGTCCACGTCGCCGGTGGCGCCCACGTACTTGCTCAGCGCGTACGCGATGTCGGCGTCGATGTGGTACTGCGCGGTGCCGGCGGCGTAGTAGGCCGAGGCCTCCTCGCCGTTGATCGTGCGCCACGGGAACAGCGCGCCCTTCTGGGCCAGCTGGCGCGCACGCTTGCGGGCCGCGTCGAGCAGCGTGTAGCGGAAGCGCAGCGCGTTGCGGGCCGCCCGCGGGGTCGTGTACGTCAGGAACGGCATGACGTAGACCTCGGTGTCCCAGAAGTAGTGGCCGCCGTAGCCGCTGCCGGTGACGCCCTTGGCCGGGATGCCCTGGCCCTCGGCGCGCGCGAGGCCTGGATGACCTGGAACAGGTTCCAGCGCACCGCCTGCTGGACCTCCGGCTGGCCGGGGACCTCGACGTCCGCGCGGGCCCAGAACGCGGCGAGCCAGTCGCGCTGGTCGGCGTGCTGCTGCTCGACGCCCTGCTCGCAGGCGCGGTCGATCGTCCGCTCGCAGCGGTCCAGCAGCTCGCGGGACGGGACGCCGCGCGAGGTGTGGTACGCCACGACCTTGGTGACGGTGACCGGCACGCCGGGCTCGGCGTCGACCCGGACGACGACCTTGGCCAGGTCGTCGCCGGTGTACGCGCGCACCGAGTGCTTGTTGGCGGTCTCGATCTTGTGGTCGGCGGCGACCGCGAGCGTCATGCCGCTCTCGGCGCAGCGATAGCCCAGGTACACGCGCCCGCGCTCGTCGTCGGCCGAGTGGTGCTCGGGCACGAGCACGCGCCGGTCGAGCTGCTCGGCCTTGCGCGGGTCGGTGCCCTCGCCCATCGCCTTGGCCCGGACGTGGTACTCGTCCTCGCCGTCCTGGCGGTTGAGGATCTGCGAGGAGATGGTGACCGGGGCGGCGTCGTCGAGCAGCGTGACCTCGAAGGTCATGAGCGCCAGGTGCTTCTGGGTGAACGACACCATGCGGGTGCTGCGGATGCGCACGCGCTTGCCGGCCGGCGTGCGCCACAGCAGGTCGCGGCGCAGCACGCCGTCGCGGAAGTCCAGCGTGCGCTCGTACTCGAGCAGGTCGGCGATCGACAGCAGCAGCGGCTCGTCGTCCACGTACAGCCGGATGACCTTGGCGTCCGGGGCGTTGACGATCGTCTGCCCGACGCGGGCGAAGCCGTACGCCTCCTCGGCGTGCTGGATCGGCCAGGTCTCGTGGAAGCCGTTCACGAACGTGCCGTGGGTGTGGGAGTTGCGACCCTCCTCCACGTTGCCGCGCAGGCCCAGGTAGCCGTTGCCGACGGCGAAGACCGACTCGGTCGTGCCGAGGTCCTGGTCGCTGTAGCGGCGCTCGGTCAGGGCCCACTCATCGGTGGGGAACCGGCCACGGTCCAGGAAGTCGGTGACGGGGGGCGCGACGTGCGAGGGCCCCATCAGAGGAGCTCCGCCAGGTCGCTCACGACGACGTCGGCACCGGCGTGGCGCAGCGCGTCCGCACCGGCTCCGCGGTCGACGCCCACGACGAGCCCGAACCCGCCGGCCGAGCCGGCCTCGACGCCGGACAGGGCGTCCTCCACGACGACCGCGCGGGACGCCTCGACGCCCAGCTCGGTGGCCGCCTCCAGGAACGTGGCCGGGGCCGGCTTGCCGCGCAGGCCCTTCTCGGCGGCGACGTTGCCGTCGACGAGCACCGGGAAGTGGTGGCGCAGGCCGGCGGTCTCCAGCACGGACGGCGCGTTGCGCGAGGACGAGACGACGGCCAGCTTCGTGCCGCGCTCGACCAGCGCCTCGACCAGCCGCACCGAGCCCGGGTACGCCTCCACGCCCTCGGTGCGCAGCACCTCGGCGAAGGCGTCGTTCTTGCGGTTGCCCAGGCCGCAGACGGTGTCGTCCGTCGACGGGTCCGACGGGTGGCCGTCGGGCAGCTCGATGCCCCGCGAGGCCAGGAACGAGCGCACGCCGTCGTAGCGCGGCTTGCCGTCGACGTAGTCGTAGTAGTCCTGGTCCGTGTACGGCTCGCTGACGCCGCGCGCGGTGAGGAAGTCGTTGAACATCTTGCTCCACGCGTGCATGTGCACCACCGCCGTCGCGTGATCACGCCGTCGAGGTCGAACAGCACCGCGTCGTAGTCGTCCCAGTCCACCCTGAAAGCGTAGGGCCGCGCGCCCAGGACCGAAAACGCTCACGGCGTGACCTGCGTCCTGCCCCGTCTGCCACAGTGTGTGCGGCGGCCACGGCCAGGGACGGCGGGCCGCCGGGAGGGAGCGACGGTGGACGAGGACGAGGCGGGCATCTCGGTGTCGACGCTCGACGCGACCGAGCAGGCCCGGCTGTGGCTGAGCCTGGGGGCCGAGGAGGCGCAGCGCACGATGCTCGCCGCCCTGCGCACGGCGCTGCTGCTCGCTCCCGTCGTCGTGGTCGACCGCAACCAGCTCCTCGACGGGGTCTTCTTCCTCGCCACCCCGCCGGACCTGCTCGCCTGGCAGCTCGGCCTGCCGCCCGGGGCCCGGCTGCCTCTGCTGGTGCGGTGCGAGCCGCTGCCGGTGGGCGACGACGCGCCCGCGCGCTCGGGGCAGCGGATCGTCCTGACCCGCTCGGTCGTGTTCGTGGCGGTCGCCGTGCTGTGCGGCGCGGCCGTCGCCGCCTGCGGCCCGATCACCTTCGTGGGGCTCGTCGT
The DNA here is from genome assembly GCF_057364525.1 of Aeromicrobium sp. PFPM2_SD2. Taxonomy (NCBI): domain Bacteria; kingdom Bacillati; phylum Actinomycetota; class Actinomycetes; order Propionibacteriales; family Nocardioidaceae; genus Aeromicrobium; species Aeromicrobium sp. PFPM2_SD2. The sequence goes on along the minus strand of NZ_JBNFNZ010000078.1, from coordinate 448 downwards.
CCCGCACGTCGCGCGGATGATCTGCGGGCCGGACTATCGCTGGATCCTGGCCTACTCGGTGTTCCTCGCGCCGCTGGTCCTGCTCGCGGCCGACATCGCCGGACGCCTCGTGCTCGAGCGCGGCGAGCTGCAGGTCGGCGTCGTGCTCGGCGTCGTCGGCGCCCCGGTGTTCGTCGCGCTCGTCCGCTACCGGGACGCGGTGCGGCTGTGAACGCGATCGACGTGGTCCAGCCGCCCGCGGACGTCCACGTGGCGCCGTCGGCGAGGTCCGCCGCGCCCGCCGCCGACGAGGCGCGACCGTCACGGGCGCGATGGCGGCGCTGGCCGCGGCGCTGTTCGTCCTGACGATGATGATCGGCGACTACGCGCTGTCCCCGCTCCAGGTGGTGGCGTCCCTGCTCGGCCTGGGCGACGACCCCGGCGCCGACTTCGTCGTCACCGCGCTCCG
>NZ_JBNFNZ010000077.1:0-7380 GCF_057364525.1 Aeromicrobium sp. PFPM2_SD2 | reverse complement strand
CGACCGAGCCGCGCCGGCCCCACGTGGTGGCCCGGGCGTCGGCCTGCTCGGCTGCGGTGCAGGCGCCTGAGGACGTCCGCGTGGACCCGGGCCGGGCCAGGACGGTGGCGGCGGCCAGCGCCCGGCCGATCGAGCTGGCCCGCTCGAACTCGCGGGCCAGGCGGACGGTGCCGGAGGCGTCGGGGTGGGAGGAGTCGATCAGGTCGCCCGAGCGCAGCGGCTCCAGCGGCACGTAGGTGAAGCCGACCCGGCGGGCCTGCTTCTCGACCAGCGCGGTCATCTCGGCCCGGCCGGTGTGCGCCGTGTTCCCCCACGGCACGGTCACGAAGACGCGCGAGGCCGGGATGCCGAGGCGGCGGGTCACGGCGAGCAGCTTGGTGTCGAACTCGCGCACCCGGCGGGCCGCTCGGCCGCGGTCGTCGCGGTGCGGGTGCCCGAGCAGCGTCGCGCGTCGTTGCGCCGCCGGCCACGATGACGACGTCCGGCCGGGCGGCCTCGAGGCGCTGCAGGCGCATGTCGAAGCGCGTCCCCCGGCAAGCACCCACCAGGTGGCCGTCGAGGTCGCGCTGGCCCCGCGTCACGTACCCGGTGCCACCGACCGCGAGGTCCAGCACGTCCGCCGGACGCACGCCCCAGTGCCGGACGACGTGGGACCACCAGACCTCGGGCTTCGTGCCGGGGGCGCCGTGGACGCGGTAGCGCGCGCGCCGTCGGACGCGGAGATGGAGTCGCCGATCACGACCACCCGGGCGGCCGCGGGACGCGCCGGGGCCGGGCTCGGGGACGCCACGGACGCCGCGTGGCCCGACGCCGGGACAGCGGCGAGGAGCAGCGCGAACGACAGGCTGATGAGCAGGCTTCCCCGAGACACGGAACGTTGTTCGGCGAGCCGTGACGGTTGCGAAGCGCTTCGACCCGAGTGTGACCGAGATCACACCGAGTTCGAGTTGCGGATCAGACGAGCTCGCGCACCACGGCGTCGGCGAGCAGACGCCCGTCCCGGGTGAGCACGATCCGCTCCCCCGCCACGTCCACGAGGCCGCGGTCGCGCAGCTCCCCGACCCGCTCGCGTCGCTCGTCCGGGACGACCGCCAGGTCCAGCCCCGAGCGCAGGCGCGACTCCAGCAGCACGCGCTCCAGCGTGCGGGTGTCGTCGTCGACGAGCTCGTGGTCCTTCTCCGGCGAGAGCCCGGCGTCCAGGCGCTGCGCGTACGCCGCCGGGTGCTTGACGTTCCACCAGCGACGCCCCGCGACGTGGGAGTGGGCGCCCGGGCCGAACCCCCACCAGTCGTCGCTGCGCCAGTACAGGACGTTGTGCCGGCACTGGGCCGCCTCGTCGCGCGCCCAGTTCGACAGCTCGTACCAGGACAGGCCGGCGGCCTCGAACGCCTCGTCGGCCAGGACGTACTTGTCGGCCAGGTCGTCGTCGTCCGGCGCCGGCACCTCGCCGCGAGCCACCCGGCGGGCCAGCGCCGTGCCCTGCTCGACGATGAGGGCGTACGCGCTCACGTGGTCGGGCTCCAACGAGACGGCGTGCTCGAGCGTGCGCCGCCAGTCGTCCACGCACTCGCCGGGCGTGCCGTAGATGAGGTCGACGCTGACCTGCTCGAAGCCGGCCTCGCGGGCCCAGCGCACCGCGTCGGGGACGCGCAGCGGGTCGTGGGTGCGGTCCAGCACGCGCAGCACGTGCGGCACGGCCGACTGCACGCCGAACGAGATGCGCGTGAAGCCGCCCTCGCGCAGCGCGGCCAGCGACGCGGGCGTGACGCTGTCGGGGTTCGCCTCGGTGGTGACCTCGGCACCGGGCGCCAGCCCGACGGTGCGGCGCAGCGCGTCCAGCACGCGCACCAGGTCCGCAGCGGGCAGCTGGGTCGGCGTGCCGCCGCCGAAGAAGACGGTCTCGAACGGACGCTCGCCGCCGAGCACCTCGTGGGCCTGCGCGACCTCGCGCTCCACCGTGGCGGCGTAGGACGCCCGCGTGGCGCCCTCGCCCAGCTCGTCGGAGGTGTAGGTGTTGAAGTCGCAGTAGCCGCAGCGCACGGTGCAGAAAGGGACGTGCACGTACGCGCCGAGGCTCCTGGTCACCGGCCCAGGGTACGGCCCGCCTCCACGGCCCCGACGCGTCGCGGCCGGCCGCCCCGCAGGGACGACCGGGCCGCGCCGGCGGACGCGCGTCAGGCGTTCGTGTAGAACCCGTCGAGGATGTCGCGGTAGTTGTCCTCGACCACGCGGCGCTTGACCTTCATGCTCGGCGTGATCTCGCCGGACTCGATGCTCAGGTCGGCGGGCAGGATGGCCCACTTCTTGACCTGCTCCCAGCGGTTGAGCTTGCTGTTGAGCTCGGCGACGTACTTCTCCATCTCCGCGTGCATCTGCGGCGACGAGACGACCTCGGCGTAGGACTTGCCGGCCATGTCGTGGTGCGCGGCCCAGCCCTCGACCGCGTCCGGGTCGAGCGTGATGAGCGCCGAGACGAAGTTGCGCTCGTTGCCGTGCACCACCATCTGGCTGGCCAGCGGGCAGACGCCCTTGAACGTGCCCTCGACGATCGACGGCGCGACGTACTTGCCGCCGGAGGTCTTGAACAGGTCCTTCTTGCGGTCGGTGATGCGCAGGAAGCCGTCCTCGTCCAGCTCGCCGATGTCGCCGGTGGCCAGCCAGCCGTCCTCGGTCACCGCCGAGGCGCTCTCGCCCTCGAGGTTGTGGTAGCCGCGCATGACGTGCGGGCCCTTGATGAGCACCTCGCCGTCGGGCGCGATCTTGATCTCCGAGCCCGGCATCGGCAGGCCCACCGAGCCGATCTTGAAGTCGTCGGGGTGGTTGACCGTCGCGCCGGCCGAGCACTCGGTGAGGCCGTAGCCCTCGAGGATGAGGATGCCCGCGGCGTGGAACCACTCGGCGATGTCGCGGCTGAGCGAGGCGGCGCCGGAGATGAAGAAGCGCACGCGGCCGCCGAAGCGGGCGCGGATCTTGCTGAACACGAGCCTGTCGGCCAGCGCGTGCTTGGCCTTGAGCCCGGCCGGGACCGGCTTGCCGGCACGCACGAGGCGGGAGTGCTCCAGGCCGACCTGCTCGGCCCAGCGGAAGAGCTTGAGCTTGACCCCGCCCTCCTCCTCCATCATGCCGACGATGCGGCCGTAGGCCTTCTCGAAGATGCGCGGCGCGGCGCCCATGAAGGTGGGCTTCACGACGGCGAGGTTCTCGATGATCTTGTCGACCCGGCCGTCGACCGCGGCGGCGAAGCCGATCTCGAGCTGGGTGGTCAGCAGCACCTTGCCGAACGAGTGCGCCATCGGCAGCCAGCGGTACTCCAGGTCGTCCGCGGTGAGGTAGCCGCCGGCGTTGATCGCCGCGCCCTCGAACGTCCAGCCGTCGTGGGAGAGGCGGACGCCCTTGGGCCGGCCCGTGGTGCCGGACGTGTAGATGAGCGTGGCCAGGGAGTCCGGCGAGGTCGCCTCGATGCGCTCCTCGACGGCGGTCGGGTGCTGGGCCAGGTGCTCGGTGCCCAGGCGCTCGAGCTCGGCCAGGTCGATGACCCAGTCGCCGTCGGCGGCGCCGTCGAAGGTGATGACCTTGAAGACCTCGGGCAGCTCGGACTTCTTGGCCCGGAGCTTGGCGATCTGCTCGTCGTCCTCGGCGAAGACGACCCGGCTGCCGGAGTCGGCCAGGATGTAGGCGACGTCGTCGGCGACGGTGGTCGGGTAGACCGTCGTGGTCGCCGCGGCGGCCGAGTTCACGGCGAGGTCGGCGAAGACCCACTCGTAGCGGGTGTTGGACGCGATCGCGACGCGGTCCTCGGGCTGCAGCCCCAGCGCGACGAGGCCGGCGGCGAGCTTGAAGACGTGGTCGCCGGTCTCGGCCCAGGTCATCGAGTGCCAGTTCTCCTGGGCGTCCGGGAACCGGTACGCCTCGCGGTTGCCGGACTCGCGGACTCGGGCGAGGAACATCGCGCCCACGCTGCGGGCACGGTCCTGGACGATCTTGAGCTCCTGCGGGGAGGGCGTCCTGGTCATCGGGGTATCACCTCGGGGGTCGGCCAGTGTGTTACGCGTCACCCTACTGATCCGTAAGGTCCACGCGCAGCCGATTCCGCGTGCCGTGGCCGCTCGATCCCGCGCCGTGTCGGCTGTCGGCCCGAGACGGTTGCAGGCCCCGACGAAACCGCTACTTCGCGGTGCTGTCGCCGGTCGAGAGCGCGGCGATGAACGCCTCCTGGGGGACCTCGACGCGGCCGACCATCTTCATCCGCTTCTTGCCCTCCTTCTGCTTCTCGAGCAGCTTGCGCTTGCGGCTGATGTCGCCGCCGTAGCACTTGGCCAGCACGTCCTTGCGGATCGCCTTGATGTTCTCGCGAGCGATGATGCGCGCGCCGATGGCCGCCTGGATCGGCACCTCGAACTGCTGGCGCGGGATGAGCTCCTTGAGCTTGCCGGCCAGCGCGACGCCGTACGCGTAGGCGCTGTCGCGGTGCACGATCGCGCTGAACGCGTCCACGACCTCGCCCTGCAGCAGGATGTCGACCTTCACCAGGTCGGCGGCCTGCTCGCCGGTGGGCTCGTAGTCCAGCGACGCGTAGCCCTTGGTGCGGCTCTTCAGCGCGTCGAAGAAGTCGAACATGATCTCGCCCATGGGCAGCGTGTACTTGATCTCCACGCGGTCCTCGGACAGGTAGTCCATGCCCAGCAGCTGGCCGCGGCGCGACTGGCACAGCTCCATGATCGTGCCGATGTAGTCGGTCGGCGTGAGGATCGTCGCCCGGGTGACCGGCTCGAAGACCTTGGCGATCTTGCCGTCGTTGGGGTACTCGCTGGGGTTGGTGACGGTGATCTCGCGGCCGTCCTCCATCTCCAGGCGGTAGACCACGTTGGGCGCGGTCGCGATGAGGTCGAGGTTGAACTCGCGCTCGAGCCGCTCGCGGATGATCTCCAGGTGCAGCAGGCCCAGGAAGCCGATGCGGAAGCCGAAGCCCAGGGCACCGGACGACTCGGGCTCGTAGACCAGGGCGGCGTCGTTGAGCTGGAGCTTGTCGAGCGCCTCGCGCAGCGTCGCGAAGTCGTCGCCGTCGATCGGGTACAGGCCCGAGAACACCATGGGGTTGGGGTTCTTGTAGCCGCCGAGCGGCTCCTGCGCCGGCTTGGCGTGCGAGGTGACGGTGTCGCCGACGCGGCTCTGGCGCACCTCCTTCACGCCGGTGATGAGGTAGCCGACCTCGCCGACGCCCAGGTCGGGCGCCTTGACCGGCTCGGGGCTGATGACGCCGACCTCGAGCATCTCGTGCACGGCGCCAGTGGACATCATCTTGATCTTGTCGCGGTGCGAGAGCTTGCCGTCGACGACGCGGACGTAGGTGACGACGCCGCGGTAGGTGTCGTAGACCGAGTCGAAGATCAGGCGCGCGCCGGGGCGTCCGGGTCGCCGACGGGCGCCGGCACCTGGTCGACGATGAGGTTGAGCAGCGCCTCGACGCCCTCGCCGGTCTTGGCCGAGACCCGCAGCACCTCGTCCGGGTCGCCGCCGATGATGCCGGCGATCTCCTCGGCGTACTTCTCCGGCTGCGCGCCGGGCAGGTCGATCTTGTTGAGCACCGGGATGATGTGGAGGTCGGCCTCCATCGCCAGGTACAGGTTGGCCAGCGTCTGGGCCTCGATGCCCTGCGCCGCGTCGACGAGCAGGATCGCGCCCTCGCAGGCCTCCAGCGAGCGGCTCACCTCGTAGGTGAAGTCGACGTGGCCGGGCGTGTCGATCATGTTGAGCACGTAGCTCGTGCCGGCGTCGTCGCCGCTGGACTTGGTGAACGGCATCCGCACGGCCTGGCTCTTGATCGTGATGCCACGCTCGCGCTCGATGTCCATGCGGTCCAGGTACTGGGCCCGGGCCGCGCGCTCGTCCACGACGCCGGTGATCTGCAGTATCCGGTCGGCCAGCGTCGACTTGCCGTGGTCGATGTGCGCGATGATGCAGAAGTTGCGCAGCAGCGACGGGTCGGTCGAGCCGGGCTGCGGGACCTGGGGCGCGGAGGAGGCACTCATGATGTCCCCCATTGTTCCCTACGCCCGGCGGTGCCGCGGACGCCGTCGCCGCCGGGACGATTTGGGCCCCGCCGCCACCCTTTGATAGAGTCGACCGGTCCGCGCGCACGCGCCGACCACCCACGTTTTTCCGAGAGAACAGGTTTGCCTCCGTGGCCAACATCAAGTCGCAGATCAAGCGCAACCGTCAGAACGAGCTGGCGCGTGAGCGCAACAAGTCCGTCCGTTCGGCGCTGAAGACCTCGATCCGCCGCTTCCAGGAGGCCGCCGACGCCGGCAAGACCGACGAGGCCCAGGCCGCCGCCCGCGAGGTCGGCAAGAAGCTGGACAAGGCCGCCTCCAAGGGCGTCATCCACAAGAACCAGGCTGCGAACCGCAAGTCCTCGATCTTCAAGAAGGCCGCGTCGCTCTGACCTGAGCCCTTCTGCTGAACGCCTCCCGGTCCTCCGGGGGGCGTTCTTCGTCGTCCTGGGCTCGTGCCCCCGACCCTCAGGCCCGCGTCGTCCGTGCCGATCGGGGTGAGGACCAGCTGCAGGCCGGACGGAGGACCAGGGGTGCGACGCACGACGGCGCGACGCGCGGCTGCCTCCGCGCTCGCCTCCGCCGTGGGTGCGGCGCGACGCTCGTGACCGTGCCGTCGTCGGCGGCGGCTGACGAGCCGGTCTGCCAGCGCGGCACCCACGGGACGTCCGTCATGGTGGTCGGTGACTCCGTCGCGCACGGGTCGGCCGGCGACTGGACCTGGCGCTACCGGCTCTGGCAGCACCTGCGGGCGTCCGGCGTCGACGTCGACCTCGTCGGCCCGCGCGACGACCTGCTGGAGCGTTTCCCCGGCGACGACGACCAGACGTACGCCGACCCGGGATTCGACCGCGACCACGCCGCGTACTGGGGCACCGCCCGCGCGTTCCTCCAGCCCTCGCTCGAGACCCTGGTGGCCGCCTGCGAGCCTGACGTCGTGGTCGACACGCTGGGCGTGAACGACCTGGCCTGGCTCGGGATCGACCCCGCCGACCTGGCGCGGCTCGCCGCTGAGGCCGTCGAGCGGGCGCGGGAGGTGCGGCCGGACGTCGACGTCGTCTTGGCCCAGCTCCCCCAGCACTGGCTGCCGCACGTGCCGGCCTACAACGCCGCCCTGCTCGCCCTGGAGGACGAGCTCAGCACGGACGCCTCTCGCGTCGTCGTCGCCCGCGCACCGGAGTCCTTCGAACTCGAGGTGGACACCTACGACCTCGCGCACCCGTCGGCGTCCGGCGAGGTGAAGATCGCCGCGTCCGTGGCCGACGCGCTCGCGCGCCTGGGCGTCGGGACGCCGTACCCGCGTCCCCTGCCCGTGGTGGCCAACGGGCCG
>NZ_JBNFNZ010000076.1:0-7426 GCF_057364525.1 Aeromicrobium sp. PFPM2_SD2 | reverse complement strand
ACCGGCGCGCTGAGCACGTCCGGCGACGTACCCGTCGCCCTCGGTGACGGTCACGAGCACCAGGGCCGTCCGGCTCGGCCCGCGCAGGTGGTGGGCGACCACCTCGGGCGGCGGCGTCGACGTCGGGCCCGGACGGCAGGTCGAGTCGCAGCCGGAAGCCGAACCGCACCCGCTCGCCGTGGGTGGCCACGGCGACCAGCGACTCGTGCGGGACGAAGCCGAACAGCGCCGGCAGGAGGTCGAGGATGTCGGGGACGTCGTGGCAGACGTGGCGGGGAGTCATGCGTCCACGCTGGCGCCGCGCCCCGACCACCCGGCCGACGCCCGCGAGCGCCTGTGGACGCCGACGCCACCGGCGCCGCTGTGGACGACGGAGGGCTCGGGCAGGATGGACGCCATGAGGGCGGAGGCGTCGATCCTGCACCTCGACCTCGACGCGTTCTTCGCCTCGGTCGAGCAGCGCGACAAGCCGTCCCTGCGCGGCAAGCCGGTGGTCGTCGGCGGCATCGGGCCGCGCGGCGTCGTCTCGACCGCCTCGTACGAGGCCCGGGTGCACGGCGTCCGCTCGGCGATGCGCACGAGCGAGGCGCGGGCGCGGTGCCCGCACGCCGCCTTCCTCGGCGGACGGTTCGACGCCTACCGCGAGGCCAGCCGCATCGTCATGGAACGGCTGCGCGAGGAGTCCCCGCTCGTCGAGCCGCTGTCGCTGGACGAGGCGTTCGTCGACCTGGCCGCGGGCGAGGGCCACGACCCGGCGCGCGTCCACGAGCAGGTCGACCGGCTGCGGGCGGACGTCGAACGGCTCACCGGCGGGCTCACCGCCTCGGTCGGCGTGGCGTCCAGCAAGCTCATGGCGAAGATCGCCAGCGAGCTGGAGAAGCCGGCCGGCTCGTTCGTCGTCGCCCCCGGCACCGAGCAGGAGCTGCTCGGGCCCATGCAGGTGACGGCGATCCCCGGCGTCGGCCCGGCGACGGCGGAGCGTCTGCGTCGCGTGGGCATCACGACGGTGGAGGAGCTGCGCGGCCCGTCGCAGGACGAGCTCGCCCGCCTGCTGGGCAACGCGTCGGGCAGCTCGCTGTACCGCCTGGCCCGCGCCGACGACGACCGTCCGGTCGTGGCCGAGCGCGAGACGAAGTCGGTCAGCGTCGAGGACACGTTCGCCACGGACGTGACCGACCGGGCCCAGCTCGGCCTGGTCGCCGAGCGCATGGCCCGCCGGGTCGCGGCCCGGCTGGCCGCGCACGGGCTCTCCGGCCGCACGGTGACGCTGAAGGTGCGCCACCACGACTTCGAGACCCACACCCGCTCGACCACCCTGGCCGGTCCCACCGACAGCGCGGCGCTGCTGGCCGACACGGCCAAGGCGCTGCTCGCCCAGACCGACCTCGGCGGCGGCCTGCGGCTGCTCGGCGTCGGCGTCAGCGGCCTGGCCGACTGGGTCCAGGACGACCTGTTCGGCGCGAGCGCCCCGGAGGAGCCGGACGAGGACGTCCCGGAAGCCTACGAGCCTGAGGTGCCGCGCTGGTACCCCGGCATGGACGCCTCGCACGACGCGCACGGCGACGGCTGGGTGTGGGGCGCCGGCCTCGGACGCGTGACGGTCCGGTTCGAGACCCGCCACACCCCGCCCGGGCCGGTGCACACCTTCCGGGCCGACGACCCCGCGCTGCACGCCGGTCACCGGGGCACGACCGGTACGTTCGCCTCATGACTTCGGAAGCCCCCGTCGCGAAGGTCGTCCCCACCACCCGCACGCACCACGGCGACGTGTTCGTCGACGACTACGAGTGGCTGCGCGACAAGGACTCCCCCGACACGCTGGCCTACCTGCAGGCCGAGAACGCGTACGCCGAGGCGCAGACCGAGCACCTGGCCGACCTGCGCCGGACGATCTTCGAGGAGATCAAGGGCCGCACCCAGGAGACCGACCTGTCGGTGCCCACCCGTCACGACGGCTGGTGGTACTACTCGCGCACCGTCGAGGGCCAGGAGTACGCGCTGCGCTGCCGCTGCCCGCTCGCCGACCCCGACGACTGGACGCCGCCCGAGCTCGACCCCACGCAGCCGATCGAGGGCGAGCAGGTGCTGCTCGACTCCAACGTCGAGGCCGAGGGGCACGACTTCTTCTCGCTGGGCGCGTTCAACGTCTCCCCCGACGGCCACCTGCTGGCCTACTCGGTCGACGTCGAGGGCGACGAGCGCTACACGATCCGGGTCAAGGACCTGCGCACCGGCGAGCTGCTCGGCGACGAGATCACCGGCGCGTCGGCGGGTGTGACGTGGTCCGGCCGCGGGACGCACCTGTTCTACACGACCGTGGACGACGCCTGGCGTCCTCACCGCGTCTGGCGGCACCGGCTCGGCTCGGACGCCGAGGACGTCCTCGTGCACGAGGAGACCGACGAGCGCTTCTTCGCCGGCGTCGGCATGACCCACTCCGAGCAGTGGATCGTCGTGGCTGCGTCGTCGAAGATCACCAGCGAGGTGCGGGTCCTGCCCGCGGACGACCCGGAGGGCGAGCCGCGCGTCGTGTGGCCGCGCCGCGAGGGCGTCGAGTACTCCCTCGAGCATGCGGTCGTCGCCGGCCGCGACGTCTTCCTGGTGCTGCACAACGACGGCTGCCCCGACTTCGAGCTGGTCAGCGTCCCGGTCGACGACCCGCAGCAGCGCACGGTGGTGCTGCCCGGCACCGAGGGCGTCCGGCTCGAGGACGTCGACGTGTTCAAGCGCCAGGTGCTCGTCTCGTACCGGCGCGACGCGCTCCCCCGCGTCGGCCTGGTGCGGCTGACCGACGACGGCTTCGGCCCGCTCACCGAGATCGACTTCGGCGAGGAGCTGTCGAGCACCGGCGTCGGCGCGAACGCCGAGTGGGACCAGCGCCTGGTCCGCGTCGGCTACGCCTCGTTCGTGACGCCCCCGTCGGTGTACGACTACGACGTCGAGACCGGGGAGCGTCACCTGCGCAAGCAGGTCGTCGTGCGCGGCGGCTATGACGCGAGCCGGTACGAGCAGCACCGCACCTGGGCGACCGCGCCGGACGGCACGCAGGTGCCGGTCTCGGTCGTCGCCCGCCGCGACACCCCGCGCGACGGCACGGCGCCGGCGCTGCTCTACGGCTACGGCTCGTACGAGATCAGCATCGACCCGGCGTTCTCGATCAGCCGGCTGTCGCTGCTGGACCGCGGGTTCGTCTTCGCCGTCGCGCACGTCCGCGGCGGCGGCGAGATGGGCCGGCACTGGTACGACGACGGCAAGACCCTGACGAAGAAGAACACCTTCACCGACTTCGTCGCCGCCGCCGAGCACCTGGTGAAGGAGGGCTGGACGAGCGCCGACCGCCTGGTCGCCGAGGGCGGCAGCGCCGGCGGCCTGCTCATGGGAGCCGTGGCCAACCTCGCCCCCGAGGCGTTCTGCGGGATCCTCGCCGAGGTGCCGTTCGTCGACAACCTCACGACGATCCTCGACCCGTCGCTGCCGCTGACGGTCATCGAGTGGGACGAGTGGGGCAACCCGCTGGAGGACCCGGAGGTCTACGCGTACATGAAGTCGTACGCGCCCTACGAGAACGTCGGCGAGCACCCGTACCCGGCGATCCTGGCCGTCACGAGCCTCAACGACACCCGCGTGCTGTACGTCGAGCCGGCCAAGTGGGTCGCCCGGCTGCGCGCCACGGCCCGCACCGAGGCGCCCATCCTGCTCAAGACCGAGATGAACGCCGGCCACGGCGGCGTCAGCGGCCGGTACGCCTCCTGGCACGAGCGGGCCTGGGAGCTGGCCTGGATCATCGACACCGCCACGAAGGCGGTCTGACTCAGGCGCGCCCCGGCGCCCGCCGGGGCCACACCGTGTACGACACCGCCCAGAGCAGCTCGACGGCCAGGACGACGCCCAGCAGCGGGTACAGGCCCTCGAGCGCCTCGGTGCGGGACGGGTCGTCGACGAGGGCCTGGAGCAGCAGCAGGACCCCGGCGGCGACCGCGGCGCCGAGGCCGCTGCGCAGCACGTCCACCCAGCACCGTCGGGCGTACGCGGCGCCGTAGTGCTTGACCGGGGCCGGTCCGCCGGCGAAGCGGTGGGCGAACCGGACGTCGGCCCAGCGGATCATCGCGTGGCCGTAGGCCAGCGAGAAGCCGAGGTAGAGCGCCGCGAGCCCGTGGGCGGTGCTCGCCGTCGCCCCGGCGCGCAGGTCGAGGACGGTCGCGGCCAGCAGGACGACGTCCACGACCGGGGTGAGGGCGAGCAGCAGCAGGCCCAGCCGCCGCCGACGCAGCACGTACCGCGCCACCAGGCCGGCGCCGATCAGCACCCAGAACCCCAGCTCGCAGGCCACGATGACCGCCAGGACCATGTCCGTCTCCTCCAGCTCGTCGTAGCACGGTCGTGCTACGACGAGAACGTAGCACGACCGTGCTAGGTTCTCGGCATGCGCCCCGCCTGGACCGTGACGCCCGCCGCGCCGAGCTGGCCGAGGCCGTCTGGCGGGTCGTGCGCGAGCAGGGCGTCGGGGCGGTCTCGGTGCGGACCGTCGCCCAGCAGGCCGGCGTCGCCGTGGGCTCCCTGCGGCACGTCTTCCCCACGCGCGCCGAGCTGCTCGAGTTCTCCGCCGCGCTGATCGTCCAGCGGGCCGCCCAGCGCGTCCGGGCCGTGCCCGACGACGGCGAGCCGCTCGCCCGCGCCCCAGGCGTCCTGGAGGAGCTGCTCCCCCTGGACGCGACCCGGCGGGCCGAGATGGACGTGAACCTCGCCCTGGTGGCCGAGGCGCCCGCGCTCCCCCGCCTGGCGGGCATCCGGGACGAGGCGCACGCCGGCATCGCCACGCTCTGCCAGCAGGCGGTCGAGCGCCTGGGCGGCCGGGCCGACGCGACGACCGTCCGGCGGCTCCACGCCCTGCTCGACGGGCTCGCGCTGCACCTGCTCGCGCAGGACCCCGAGGCGGACGTCTCCTGGGCCCGCTCGCTGCTGCGTGCCGAGCTGGAGCGGATCGCGTCACACCACGGCTAAGAAGCGCCTGAGAGCGGAATCAATCGCCCGGGACGTCCGTTGACGGTACATGGACGGAGCAACCGGACGAGAGTGGTGAAGAACTGATGGCGAGCACGAGCACTGAGGTCGAGGGCAAGGACAGCGTCGGCATGTACCTGGCCGAGATCGCGCGGACGCCGCTGCTGGACGCGGCCCGCGAGGTCGAGCTGGCCAAGGCGATCGAGGCCGGTCTGTTCGCCCAGCACCTGCTCGAGACCGGCCGCGTGGGACGTCGCAAGGGCGGCGCTCCCAAGCAGGCCACCGCCGAGGAGCTGGAGTGGATGGTCGCCGAGGGCGAGCGCGCCCAGGAGGAGTTCACGCAGGCCAACCTGCGCCTGGTCGTCTCCATCGCGCGCAAGTACGGACGCGCCCAGATGCCCATGCTGGACCTGGTCCAGGAGGGCAACACGGGCCTGATCCGCGCGTCGAGAAGTTCGACTACGCGAAGGGCTTCAAGTTCTCGACGTACGCCACGTGGTGGGTGCGCCAGGCGATCACGCGCGGCATCGCGCAGCAGGCTCGCGTGGTGCGGCTCCCGGTGCACGTGGTCGAGGAGCTCAACCAGGTCACCGGCGCGCGCCGCACGCTGGAGCGCCAGCTGGGCTACGACCCGGAGCCGGCCGAGATCGCGGCCGAGCTGGGCATGACCGTCGAGCGCGTCATCGACCTGCTGTCCTGGGGTCGCGACCACGTCAGCCTCGACACCCCGGTGGACGAGGACGGCGACACCTCGCTGGGTGACCTGATCGCCCGCGAGACCGCGCCCGGCCCGGACAACCAGGTGCTGGACGTCGAGGCCAGCGACCGGCTGTCCTCGCTCATCACCGAGCACCTCGCCCCGCGCGAGGCGGACATCATCAAGGCCCGCTACGGCCTGCTGGACGGCCGTCAGCACAAGCTGGCCGACATCGGCAAGCGTCACGGCATCTCGGCCGAGCGCGTGCGTCAGCTCGAGCGCGAGTCGCTCGCCACGCTGCGCCGCATCGCCGACCCGGACCTCGCCGCCTGATCGACCCCGAAGCCGCCAGGGCCCCGCTGACCGACTCCCCGACGGTCGCGGGGCCCTGGTGCGTCCGGAGCCCGCTCCCCGAGCCCGACGAAGGAGCTCCCGGAGCCTGTCGAGGGGTCGCCGGCTCAGGAGCGAGCGAGCGACGCCCACAGGGCGTCGACGGCGTCGCGCAGCTGCTCGGGCGTGCCGGCGTTGTCCAGCACCCGGTCGGCGACGGCCAGGCGCTCCTCGCGCGACAGCTGCGCGGCGATGCGCGCCCGCGCGTCGGCCTCGGCAAGCCCGCGGTGCTCGACCAGACGCTGCACCTGGGTCTCGACCGGCACGTCGACGACCACGACGAGGTCCATCGCCCGGTGCGCGCCCATGTCGACGAGCAGCGCGTTGTCGTGCCACGACCACGGCGCCCGGCCCCGCCTCCTGCTCGAGCGCGCGGCCCGCTCGCGGATGGCCGGGTGGGTGATGCCCTCCAGGTCGCGCAGGGCGGCCGGGTCGGCGAAGACGATCGCACCCAGGGCGGGACGGTCGAGGGTGCCGTCGGCCCGCAGGACGTCGTCGCCGAACCGCTCGGCGATCGCGGCGAGACCGGCGCTGCCCGGCTCCACGACGTCGCGGGCCAGCTGGTCGTAGTCGAGCACCGTCGCGCCGAGCTCGCGCAACCGGGTGCTGGCGGTGCTCTTGCCCGAGCCGATGCCGCCGGTCAGTCCGAGCCGCACTCAGCCCCCTGTGGTGACGTGGACGTGGTCCATGTGGTTGGCCGTGGCCGAGCCGCGGTCCTCCATCGAGCGCCAGCCCTCGCCGGCGCGCTGGGTGGTCCAGATGCGCTGGCGCCAGATGACCTCGGTGACGCCGAGCTTGGCGGCGTTCTCGCGGACGAAGTCGGCGATCTCGGTGCCGAGGTCGCTGCTGACCATGATGTCCAGCGCCAGGCCCTGGCCGTGCATGCCGTCGTTGCGCAGCCCGCCGTAGACCTCGATCTGCGGGAAGCGGGCGCACACCGCGCGGTGGACGTCGATCGTCGACTGCGCCAGGCCCTGCTCGACCTCGGAGCCGGTCGGGCACGGCTCGGTGCCGATCGTGGGCTTCGGCTTCGGCTTCGGCTTGGGCTTGGGCTTGCTCGTCGAGAGGTAGTCGGCGCGCACCCAGCGGCGCACGCCGTCGACCACGACCTCGGCGTAGCGCCCGTCGCGACGTCCGGTCACCGCGATGGTCCTGCCCTTGCCGACCTCGGCCACGACGACGGCGTCCTTGAACGGGCCGACGCGCACGTCGAGGGCCGTCGTGGCGAAGCGGCGACCGCGCACGACCGGGTCGGACTCCTCGCGCAGCGGCGGACGCACGTCGCTGCGGGAGACCGGCGGGGACGGTCGGGGGTGGTGGCGGACGGCGTTCGGGGCG
>NZ_JBNFNZ010000075.1:0-7429 GCF_057364525.1 Aeromicrobium sp. PFPM2_SD2 | reverse complement strand
CGGCCGCGCGCTGCAGCCCGCGGTGCTGGCCCGGCCGACGACCGTACGCCACGTGGAGCCTCACCCGGCTGCGCGCCGAGGCGCGCGCCCAGGGCGTCAGCGGCTACTCGCGCATGCCGCGCGAGCAGCTCCTGCTGGCCCTGGGCACCCGCTAGCTAGCCCTCGTTCGAGCGGCGCAGCGACTGCGACAGCCGCTCGGCGGCTGCGACGACGGCCGGGGCGTGCATGCGTCCGGGCTGGCGTGTGAGGCGCTCCAGCGGTCCGGACACCGACACCGCGGCGACGACCTTGCCGGAAGGGGAGCGGACCGGCGCGGAGGCCGAGCCGACGCCGGCCTCGCGCTCGCCGACGCTCTGCGCCCAGCCGCGGCGACGCACGGCCGACAGCTCGGCGGCCGAGAACGTCGCCTTCACCAGGCCCTTGTTCATCCGCTCGGGGTCCTCCCAGGCCAGCAGCACCTGCGCCGCGGACCCGGCCGACATGGTCAGCTGCGAGCCGACTGGGATCGAGTCGCGCAGGCCCGTGGGCCGGTCGGCCGAGGCCACGCACACGCGGGCGTCGCCCTGACGGCGGTAGAGCTGGGCCGACTCGCCGGTGATGTCGCGCAGTCGCGCGAGCACCGGTCCGGCGGCCGCCAGCAGGCGGTCCTCACCCGCCGCGGCGGCCAGCTCGCCCAGGCGCGGGCCCAGGATGAAGCGTCCTTGCATGTCACGGGCGACGAGCCGATGATGCTCGAGCGCCACGGCCAGTCGATGCGCGGTCGGCCGGGCCAGTCCGGTGCCCGCGACCAGGCCCGCGAGCGTCTGCGGTCCCGGCTCCAGGGCGGCCAGGACGAGCGCGGCTTTGTCCAGAACCCCGACTCCGCTAGAGTTGTCCATGTCTTGATACTGCCGTATCGCATTGTGAGACGCAAGTGCGGCGGGACTCAGGACGGACGACACATCTGCCGAGGAGCCAGCCATGGGCAAGACGCTTGCTGAGAAGATCTGGGACGACCACGTCGTCCGCAGCGCCGACGGAGAGCCGGACCTGCTCTACATCGACCTGCACCTCATCCACGAGGTCACCAGTCCGCAGGCCTTCGACGGGCTCCGCCTCTCGGGGCGCCCGGTCCGCCGTCCGGACCTCACGCTGGCCACCGAGGACCACAACATCCCGACCACGGACCTCGACAAGCCGATCGCCGACCTGGTGTCGCGCACGCAGGTCGAGACGCTGCGCCGCAACGCCGAGGAGTTCGGCGTCCGGCTGCACCCGATGGGTGACATCGACCAGGGCATCGTCCACGTCGTCGGCCCGCAGCTGGGCCTGACCCAGCCCGGCATGACGATCGTGTGCGGCGACTCCCACACGTCCACGCACGGCGCCTTCGGCTCGATCGCGTTCGGCATCGGGACGTCCGAGGTCGAGCACGTGCTGGCCACGCAGTCGCTGTCGCAGGCCAAGCCCAAGATGATGGCCGTCGAGGTCGTCGGCGACCTGCCCGAGGGCTCGACCGCCAAGGACCTCATCCTGGCGCTCATCACGCAGGAGACCACCGGCGGCGGCCAGGGCTACATCGTGGAGTACCGCGGCGAGGCCATCCGCAAGCTGTCGATGGAGGCGCGGATGACCATCTGCAACATGTCCATCGAGTGGGGCGCCAAAGCCGGCCTCATCGCCCCGGACGAGACCACGTTCGCGTACCTGCAGGGCCGCCCGCACGCCCCGCAGGGCGACGCGTGGGACGAGGCCGTCGCCTACTGGCGCAGCCTGGTCACCGACGACGACGCGGTCTTCGACAAGGTCGTCACCATCGACGCGAGCACGATCACGCCGTTCGTCACCTGGGGCACGAACCCCGGCCAGGGCGTCGCGCTGTCGGGCGACGTGCCGGACCCGGCCTCGTTCGAGGACCCGAACGAGCGCGTCGCCGCCGAGCGGGCGCTGGAGTACATGGGCCTGACCGCCGGCACCCCGATGCGCGACATCGCCGTCGACACCGTGTTCATCGGCTCGTGCACCAACGGTCGCATCGAGGACCTGCGCACCGCCGCGAGCCTCATCGAGGGGCACAAGGTCGCCGAGAACACCCGCGTGCTCGTCGTCCCCGGCTCGGTGCGCGTGCGCCTGCAGGCCGAGCAGGAGGGCCTGGACGTCGTGTTCAAGGAGGCCGGCGCCGAGTGGCGCGGAGCGGGCTGCTCGATGTGCCTGGGCATGAACCCCGACCAGCTGACCCCGGGCGAGCGCAGCGCGTCCACGTCCAACCGCAACTTCGAGGGACGCCAGGGCAAGGGCGGACGCACGCACCTGGTCTCGCCCGAGGTCGCCGTCGCCACCGGCGTGCTGGGCCACCTGGCCTCGCCCGCCGACCTGCAGCAGCTCTCGAAGGCAGGAGCCTGAGCCATGGAGAAGTTCACCTCGCACACCGGCGTCGGCGCCCCGCTGCGCCGCAGCAACGTCGACACCGACCAGATCATCCCGGCGGTCTACCTCAAGCGAGTGTCCCGCACGGGCTTCGAGGACGGGCTGTTCTCGGCCTGGCGCAACGACGAGTCGTTCGTGCTCAACCAGGACGCCTACCGGGACGCGACCGTGCTGGTCGCCGGCCCGGACTTCGGCACCGGCTCCTCGCGCGAGCACGCCGTGTGGGCGCTCATGGACTACGGCTTCAAGGCCGTCATCTCGCCCCGCTTCGCCGACATCTTCCGCGGCAACTCGGGCAAGGCCGGCCTGCTCGCCGCCCAGGTCGACGAGGACGTCGTGGAGCGGATCTGGGCGTACCTCGAGGCCGAGCCGGGCGCCGCGGTGACCGTCGACCTGGAGTCGCGCACCGTCCGGGCCGGGGACCTCGAGGCCCCGTTCCAGATCGACGACTACACGCGCTGGCGCCTGCTGGAGGGCCTGGACGACGTCGCGATCACCCTGTCGCACGACGACGACATCAGCGCCTACGAGGCCCGTCGTCCGGCGTTCAAGCCGGCGACGCTGCCGGCACGCTGAGGCGCGGCGGGGGTGCGTGCGGCGCGCCCCCGCCGAGCCGTAGGCTCGCCCCCATGACGCACGCCCGGGCCCGCCTCTCGACGACCGTGCGCCTGGTGAAGCTGCTCCTGCGCCGGCCGCTCATGGTGCTCACCAAGCGCGACTGGCGCGGCGCCGAGAACCTGCCCGCCGAGGGTGGCTTCGTGCTCGCCGCGAACCACGTGTCGCACCTGGACCCGATCATGCTGGCGCACTGGATGATCGACCACCGGATCTCGCCGCACTTCCTGGCCAAGGAGGGGCTGTTCCGGGTCAAGCCGCTCGTCGGCCGGGTGGTGAGCAACGCCGAGCAGATCCCGGTCTACCGCCGCAGCGACCGGGCCCGCGACGCCTTCGACGCCGCGGTCGCCGCCGTCGAGCGCGGCTGGGTGGTGAGCTTCTACCCCGAGGGCACGATCACCCGCGACCCCGACCTGTGGCCCATGACCGGGCACACCGGCGCCGTGCGCGTGGCGCTGCGCACCGGCGCGCCGCTCGTCCCGGTCGCCCAGTGGGGCCCGCAGGACGTCCTGTGGCCGTACACGAAGCGGCCCCGGTTCTTCCCGCGCCGCACCTACCGGGTGCTGGTCGGCCCGCCGGTCGACCTGAGCGACCTGGCCGGACGTCCGCTCGAGGAGTCCGTCCTGCGCGAGGGCACCGCGCGGATGATGGCCGCCATCACCGAGCTGCTGGCCGAGCTGCGCGGCGAGCGACCGACCCGTCCACCGATCGACGCCCACTCCGTGGGGGACCAGCACAGGAGGAGCGCCTGATGGCCAGGATCGCCGTGATGGGGGCCGGCTCGTGGGGCACGGCGTTCGCGCTCGTGCTCGCCGACGCGGGCAACGAGGTCTGCGTGTGGGCACGCCGCGAGGAGGTCGCGCGCGCGATCAACGAGCAGCACGAGAACCCCGACTACCTGCCCGGCATCGCGCTGCCCGACCTGGTCACCGCCACCCACGACCCGGCCGTCGCCCTGCACGACCGCGAGGTCGTCGTGCTGGCCGTGCCGTCCCAGCAGCTGCGGGCGAACCTCACCGAGTGGGGCCCGATGTGCGGTACCGACACCATCCTGGTGAGCCTCATGAAGGGCGTCGAGCTCGGCACGCACCAGCGGATGAGCGAGGTCATCGCCGACGTCACCGGCGCCCCGGCCGACCGCATCGCGGTGCTGACCGGCCCCAACCTCGCCCGCGAGATCGCCGACCGCGAGCCGGCCGCCGCGGTCATCGCCTGCACCGACCTCGGCGTCGCCGAGCGGCTGCAGAAGCTGTGCCACACCCCGTCGTTCCGCCCCTACACGAACACCGACGTCGTGGGCTGCGAGCTCGGCGGCACGACGAAGAACGTCATCGGCCTGGCCGTCGGCGTGTGCGTCGGCCTCGGCTACGGCGACAACTCCAAGGCGTCGGTCATCACCCGCGGCCTGGCCGAGACCGCGCGCCTCGGTGCGGCGATGGGCGCCGACCCGATGACCTTCCTCGGCCTGGCCGGCCTCGGCGACCTGGTCGCCACGTGCTCCTCGCCGCTGTCGCGCAACCGCACCTTCGGCGAGAAGCTCGGCCAGGGCATGAGCGTCGACCAGGTGACCGCTCAGACGCGCCAGGTGGCCGAGGGCGTCAAGTCCTGCCAGTCGGTCGCCGAGCTGGCCCGGCTGCACGACATCGAGATGCCGATCGTCGAGGCGGTCGCCCGGCTGGTCGCCGGCACGCTGTCACCGGCCGACCTGGTCCGCGAGATGATCGCCCGCGAGACCAAGCACGAGCGGCACTGAGCGCTACTGCTTGGCGGCGCGCGCCGCGGCCCGCGCGGCCCGTCGCGTGGCGGCCTTGAGCGCGTGCTCCACGTCGGCCCACAGGTCGTCGACGTCCTCGATGCCCACGGACAGGCGCACGAGGTTGTCCGGGACGGTGCCCGGCTCGAGCGCGTGACGGCGGCGCCGCTCCCACGTGGTCTCCACGCCGCCCAGGCTGGTCGCGTGGGTGACCAGCTCGCTGATGGAGCAGGCGTCCTCGGCGACGTCCGCGCCCGCGGCCACGTCGAAGGACACGATGGTGCCGAACCCGGGGTAGCGGACCTTGTCGACGAGGTCGGAGGCCTCCAGGCGCTCCGCGAGCACCCGCGCGTTCGCCTCGGCCCGGTCGAGCCGGACGGCCAGGGTGCGGATGCCGCGCACCGCGAGCCACGCCTCCATCGCGCCGGGGATGGCGCCGTGCTGGGTGCGCCGGCCCACGAGCGCCTTGTAGCCGCGCGGGTCGCGGGTCACGACCGCCCCGAGCACGAGGTCGGTGTGGCCCGACAGCAGCTTGGACGCGGAGTGGACGACGAAGTCGGCCCCGAGGTCGAGCGGACGCTGGCGCAGCGGCGTGGCGAACGTGTTGTCGACCGCCACCGCCGTGCCCCGCTCCGAGACCGCCGTGGCGATCGCCTCGACGTCGGCGACCTGCAGCATGGGGTTGGTCGGCGACTCCAGCCACAGCAGGGCGGCGTCCTCGGCCGCCTTCACGACGTTGTCGGTGCTGGTGTGGCTCACGAGCCGCAGCTCGATCGCGCCACGCTTGGCCCGCTCCTTGAGCAGCGACAGCGTGCCGCTGTAGGGGTTCTTGGACGCGACGACGACGCCGCCGTGCGGGACGAGGTCGAGCACGGCGGTGGTCGCGGCCTGGCCGGAGGCGAACCCGACCGCCTGGCCGCCCTCCAGGTCGCCCACGACCCGCTCGAAGGCCTCGAACGCGGGACTGCCGTGGCGGGCGTACGAGGAGTCCGCACCGGGGTGCAGCGCACTGGCCAGGGTGAGCGGGGCGCTGAGCGGCCCCCCGGGCACGCGGTCGGGCCGGCCGCTGCTGACGGCGACGGTGCTGGGGGAGAGATCGAGTCCTGACGAGTCCTGGCGGGCGCGCGGGTGTCGGGGCATGAGGCCATTGTGCCTGCACGGTAATGTCGCTGCCCATGGACGTCCTGCCTGGTGGAACCCCTGCACGCCCGCGCGTGGCGGTGCTCTTCGGCGGACGCTCCAGCGAGCACGGTGTGTCGTGCCTCACGGCCCGCGAGGTCCTGGCCGTCGTCGACCGCGACCGCTACGACGTCGTCCCGGTCGGCATCACCCGCTCCGGCGACTGGGTGCTGGAGACCGCGCAGTGGGACGACCTGGAGGGCGCCCTGCCCGAGGTGCGCGGCGACCTGCCCCGCTTCGACTGGGACGACGTCGCGTCCTTCGACGTCGTGCTCCCGCTGCTGCACGGGCCGTGGGGCGAGGACGGCACCGTCCAGGGCCTGTTCGAGATGGCCGGGGTCCGCTACGTCGGCTCGGGCGTGCTCGCGAGCGCCGTCGCCATGGACAAGCCGTTCACCAAGACCGTCTTCTCCGCCGCCGGCTGCCCCAGCTGCCGTACGTGACCATCGCCCCGGGCGCCTGGAAGAGCGACCGCGAGCGGGTCGAGGCCCGCGTCCACGCGCTCGGCCTGCCGGTCTTCGTCAAGCCCGCCCGCGCCGGGTCGAGCTCGGGCGTGCGCCAGGTGTCGTCCTGGGACGAGCTGGAGGCCGCCGTCCTGGCCGCCGCCGAGCTCGACCCCAAGGTCGTCGTCGAGGCCGCCGCTCGCGGCCGCCGCGAGCTCGAGGTCGGCGTGATCCAGCAGCCCGACGGCACGGCCGTGGCCAGCGTCGTCGGCGAGATCGTCGTGGCCGAGGAGGCCGCGCACGAGTTCTACGACTTCGACGCCAAGTACCTCGACGGCACCAGCACCAACGTCGTGCCCGCCGACATCTCGGTCACCCTCTCCGAGCGCATCCGCGCCTACGGCGTGCAGGCGTTCGAGGCGCTCGGCTGCGAGGGACTGGCCCGGGTCGACTTCTTCTGGACCGAGAACGCCGGCCTGGTCATCAACGAGATCAACACGATGCCCGGGTTCACGCCGTTCTCGATGTTCCCGAACCTGTGGGCCGCGAGCGGCGTCTCCTACGCCGACCTGGTCGACCGCCTGCTGCAGCTGGCCCTGGCCCGTCCCACCGGCCTGCGCTGAGACGCCGCCTCCCGACCACGCGGCTCCCGCTGCGCGTGACGTCTCGGGGCTCCTGAGCGCGTCTTCACCCCGGAACGTCACGCTCCCGGGACGGGGCCCCGGGACGAGGGGTCTAGACGCAGGGCTTCTCGACCGGCACGTGCTTCTGCACGAGCTCGGCCAGGTCGACCAGCACGTCCGCCTCGGGCGCGTAGTCGTCGGGCACCTCGACGCTCACGTTGAAGCGACGACCGATGGTCGTGAACAGGAAGCCGCCCGCGATCTCCTCGGTGAACCAGCCGACGTCCGCGACCATGTCGCAGCGCGAGGCGGGGGTGAGGGCGGCGGGGTCCTCGACGCCGCAGCGCAGCACGATCGGCGGGTCGCCCCAGGCGGCGGCGACGTCGTCGCCACCCGGCGGGCGGCACGTC
>NZ_JBNFNZ010000074.1:0-7446 GCF_057364525.1 Aeromicrobium sp. PFPM2_SD2 | reverse complement strand
TGCGCGGCGTCGCCCGGGGCCGCGCACGGGCTCCGCCTGACGGCCTCCGGACGCAGCGACGCCCCGCCCGACAAGGTCGGACGGGGCGGTCGCGGGGACGCGTCGGGGATCAGCCGACGTGGACGCCGCCCTCGGGGCCGTCCGTGGCCAGCTCCTCGTGCTTGACGTTCAGGAACGCCCAGATCGCGAGGGAGCCGATGGCGATGAGCGCCGCGCCGACCAGGAAGGCCGCCGTCGCGCCCTCGGTGAACGACCCGAGGAAGGCCAGCGGTCCGGCGGCGTCGGCCGGCAGACCGCGGGCGGTCAGGTCGCGGACCAGGTCGGTCTTGGTCGCGTCGCTCGCCTGCAGCGCCACGGTGCTGAGGATGGCCAGGCCGAGCGCACCGCCGACCTGCTGCATCGTGTTCAGCACGCCCGAGCCGATGCCCGAGTCCTCGGCGCGCAGGTGGTGCACCGCCGTCAGGGTGAGCGGCACGAAGACCGCGCCCATGCCGACCGACATGAGGACGATGAACGGGAAGATCGAGGCCCAGTAGCTCACGCCCTCGCCGAGGTGGCCGCCGTCGGCCAGCGCCATGAGGTCGGCCGTGCCGTGCGGGACGTCCAGCCGCGAGAAGCCGAACAGCGCGCCGGCGGCCATGAGGGTGCCGACCCCGGCGATGAAGCGCGGGTCGATGCGGTTGACCAGGTTGGACGAGACGCCGGCCCCGACGACGATGCCCACCGAGAACGGCAGGAACGCGAAGCCGGTGTGCAGCGGGCTGTAGCCGACCACGAGCTGGATGAACAGGCTCAGGAAGTAGAACATCGCGAACATCGCGGCCGGGACGATCATCATGACCAGGAAGCTCGTGGCCCGGGTGCGGTTGGCGAACACGCGCACGGGCAGCAGCGGGTGGGCCACCCGCGACTCGACGACGGCGAAGAGGGCCAGCAGCACGACGCCGGCGGCCAGCGACGCGATCGTCCAGGTGTCGCCCCAGCCGTGGGCCTCCTCGCCGGCGCGGGTGAAGCCGTAGACCAGGCCGAGCAGGCCGAGGGTGCCCGTGATGGCGCCGGGGACGTCCAGCTCGCCGGGGTGCGACTCGGACTCGTTGAGGAAGCGCGGCGCCGCGGCGGCCGCGAGCAGGCCGATCGGCACGTTGATGAGGAACGTCCAGCGCCAGCCCTCGAGGCCGAGCACGGGGTCGAGGCCGGTGAGCCAGCCGCCGAGGATGAGGCCCACGGCCGCGCCCGCGCCGGACATGGCCGCGTAGACGGCGAACGCGCGGTTGCGCGCCGGGGCCGGCCGGGAACGTCGTGGTGATGAGCGCCAGGGCGGCGGGCGAGGCCAGCGCGGCGCCCAGGCCCTGCAGGCCGCGGGCGGCGAGCAGCAGGCCCTCGTTGGCGGCGAGGCCGCCGAGCAGCGAGGCGATCGCGAAGACCGCCAGGCCGATCATGAAGACGCGCCGGCGTCCGTACAGGTCGCCCAGGCGTCCGCCGAGCAGCAGCAGGCCGCCGAAGGCGAGCGCGTAGCCGGTGACGATCCAGGTCAGGTTGGCGTCGTCGATGTGCAGGTCGTCGCCGATGAACGGCAGGGCGATGTTGGCGATGGAGGCGTCCAGCACCACCATCAGCTGCGCCACGGAGATGAGCAGCAGCGCCCAGCCCAGGTGGAGCTCGCGGCGCCCGGGCGGCGCCTCGGACGAGGTCGTGTCGGTCATGAGGGGTCCTTGAGGAGAGGTCCGGCTCGCACGGAGACGGACGGGAAGGGGAGGGGTGCCGCTCAGCGCGTGGCGGAGGGCACGATGATCTGGTCGATCACGCGAGAGATGAGACCGGGGTCGGCCGCCTCTCCCATGACGATCACGTGCTGCAGGACGATGCCGGCGAGGGCCGGCTCGAAGAGCTCGAGGTCGATGTCGTCACGGAGCTCGCCGCGGGCGGCGGCTCGCTCCCAGATGAGCCGCGAGGCGGCGATCTTGGGTCCGAGGACGTCGCGGCGGAACGCCTCGGCGAACTCGGGGTCGCGGGCCAGGGCCGTCACGACGGCCCCGAACGCGCCGATCGTGGTCTGGTCCGTCAGTCCGCCCATGCCGCAGAACACGGCCTCGAGGTCGCCCTTGAGCGTGCCGGTGTCGGCGTCGCTCGTGGGTCCCTTCGAGTGGACGAGGGCGTCGATCACGAGCCCCACCTTGCTGCTCCACCGGCGGTACAGCGTGGCCTTGGACGCCTTGGCCCGCGTCGCCACGGCGTCCATGGTCAGCCGGTCGTAGCCCACGTCGGCCAGCACCTCGAGGGTGACGGCGAGGATCTCCTGCTCGCGGTCGCCCTCGACGCGAGGACGCACGGAGCCGGAGTCGGCGGGGCAGATCATGGCGGGACCCTCGATCGGATGAAACGGAACCGTTCCGTTTCATCCCCAGCGTAGGGGGCCCGGCACCGCTGGCGCCACCCCTTCGTCGATGAACTCTGGGTGACGCGGCGTGACGTCGGGCACAGTCCCACCGGGGCAGGGCCCGGGACGAGTGTCGGGGGACGCGTCGGAGCCGGTGCGCCCCGCCGCGATCCCCAGGGGCGGCCCTGTGGCCCGGTGCGCTGCGCGCGTGGGAGGATTCGCACGCACGCCCGACGTCCGTCCGGACGCCGGTGGGAGCGGACGAAGGTGGACATCGTGGGCGGACGGGTGACCGGGCGGTGACGTCGTCGCAGGACGGACCTCGCCGATCCCTGCTCACCGGCTCGGCCAGCGGCCTGGACCACCACCTCTGGGAGGTGGCCGTCGGCGCCGCCGGCGTCGGCGTGTTCGTGTGGGACCTGACGACCCGCGAGCTGCGCTGGGACGAGTCGCTGCTGGAGATCTTCGGCCTCGACGGCACGACGTTCGACGGGACCATCGAGACGTTCTTCGCGTCCGTGCACCCCGAGGACCGTGACCGCGTCTCGGCCGCCCTCGACGTGGCGATCGCCAAGACCGGCACGTACGAGGCCGAGTACCGCATCATCGACCCGCACGGCGAGACCCGCTGGATCACCGCCCGCGGCCTCGTGGTCTCCTCGGCCGACGGAACCCCCCAGCACCTGCTGGGTGCCGCCTTCGACAGCACGGCCGAGCGCGACGAGGACGCCCGAGTCACCCAGGTGCTCGAGGCCATGCCGATGGCCTTCTTCAGCCTCGACCGCGACTGGCACTTCACCTACGCCAACCCCGTCGCCCAGCGCCTGCTCGGTGCCGTGAGCCTCGACGTCGTCGGGTCGGTGATCTGGGACCTGTTCCCCGAGTCGGTCGGCTCGGAGTTCGAGCGCGCGTACCGCCAGGCGGCCGAGACCGGACGTCCGGTGATGTTCGAGGCGTACTACCCGCCGCCGCTGGACGACTGGTACGAGGTGCGGGCCTGGCCGACGCCGAACGGGCTCTCGGTCTACTTCTTCGACATCACCGAGCGTCGCCGCCTGCAGGAGGAGCTCGTCCGCACCTCGCGGGTGAGCAGCCTTCTGGCGCAGATCACCGGCGCGCTCAACGAGACGATGGAGGCCGAGGAGGCCGTCGCGGTGCTCGCCGAGCTCGTGGCCCCGACCCTGGCCGACTGGTGCATCGTCACCCTCGTCGAGGGCGAGGGCGAGCTGGCCACGGACCGCTGGCGCGAGCGGCTCCGCGACCTGGCCACCTGGCACGGCGACCCGGAGCGGCGCAACCTGGTCGAGCGCTACGCCAAGGTGCGCATCTCGGCGCTCAGCGACGAGTCCTTCGTGCGCCGCGGCCTGGAGAGCCAGGACCCGGTCATCCTCGCCAGCCACGCCGAGGAGACCGTCGGTGCCGCGCTGGAGTCCGAGGAGGCCCGGCAGGTCCTGGCCGAGCTCGCGCCGGAGTCGGCCGTCGCCGTCCCGCTGCGCGGCGCGGGCGCACGGTCGGCCTGCTGACCGCGTACCGCTCGGCCGACCGGCCGGCGTTCGGCACCGAGGACCTCGACGTCCTGCGCGAGATCGCCGCGCGCGCCGGCCTCGCGCTCGACAACGCGCGGGTCTTCGCCGAGCAGCGCAAGCTCGCCGAGGCCCTGCAGCGCAGCCTGCTGACCGACCCGCCCGAGCCCGACCACCTCCACGTCACGGTCCGCTACGAGCCCGCAGCGGAGGGCGCCGAGGTCGGCGGCGACTGGTACGACTCGTTCATCCAGGCCGACGGCGCGACGAACGTCGTCATCGGTGACGTCGTGGGGCACGACACCGCGGCCGCGACGGCCATGGGCCAGCTCCGCGGCCTGCTGCGCGGCATCGCCATCACCACGGGCGAGGGACCGGCCGAGGTGCTGCGCCGGGTCGACGCGGCCATGTCGCTGCTGCAGATCGAGACCACGGCCACGGCCGTCGCGGCCCGCTTCGAGCAGTCGCCGCAGGACCGCGAGCGGGGCATCACCCGCCTGCGCTGGTCCAGCGCCGGGCACCCGCCGCCGCTCGTCGCGGTCGCGCACGACCCGGAGCGTCCCGGCGTCCGGGTGGACGTGGCCGAGATCAGCCCGTACGACGACATCGAGGTCGACGTGCACGAGCTGGAGCAGGAGCCCGGCGTCCTGCTCGGCCTCGACCCGGACGCGCCTCGTCCTGAGTCGGTGTTCGACCTGCCGGCGGGCTCGACGGTGCTGCTCTACACCGACGGCCTGGTCGAGCGCCGGGGCGAGGACATCGACGTCGGCATCGCCCGCCTGCGGGACGCGTTCGCCGAGGTCGTGGCGCAGGGGCTGGCCGCCGACCTGGCCTGCGACGCGATCCTGCGCCGGCTGCGGCCCGACGTCCCCGAGGACGACGTCGCCCTGGTCATGGTGCGGGTGCACCGCGAGGACCGGCCGCGTCCGCCCGAGGCCGGGCCGCAGCGCGTCCCGCCCGGCTGCCCTGACGACGACGAGGCCCCTCCCCGCATGGGGAGGGCCTCGTCGTGGGTGCGGGTCCGGTCAGCCGCGCTCGTCGTCGTTGAGCCGGCGCAGCAGCTCGGCCAGCTCCTGGACGTCGCGCAGCTGCCAGGCGCCGAGCCGCTCGTGCAGCATCCGGCGCTGGGGCCAGCCGACCTCGTCGATGCGCCGGCGCGCCTCGGGCGTCGCGGCCACGGTCATCGCCCGCCGGTCGCTCGGGTCGGGCTCGCGCGTCACGAGGCCGACGTCGACCAGCTGGGTCACCAGCCGGCTCACCTGGCCCTTGTCCGCGTGCAGGACGGACGCGAGCGCCCCCTGCGGCTGGTCGCCCTCGCGGACGAGGTGCAGCAGCAGCGCGAGCGACGCGGCGTGCAGGTCCGGGTGCACCTGCACCGCCAGGTCACGGAAGCGGCGCTTGCTGTCGGACATCATCCGGACGAGCTGGCGCTCGACGTCCTCGATCGCGCCACGCTGCGTGCCGGCGTCGGCGCCGGTCTCACTGGTGGTGGTCACGGCCGTCCCCGGGGTGCTCCGGACCGGTCTGCGCCGCGACGGCCTCGGCGGCCTGGGCGAGGCGCTCGGCGGCGCTCGCGTCGTCCTGGCTGGCCTGCTTCTCGTGCCGGGTCTGCGTGCCCAGCGCCTTGTTCGGCAGCATGGCGACGGCCAGCAGGCTCAGCAGGCCGAGCGGCGCGGCGTACAGGAAGATGTCGGCGACCGACTGGCCGTAGACCGACTCGACGATGTCGCGCACCGGGCCGGGCAGGCTCGAGACGGACGGGATCGTGCCGCTGTGCAGCGCCTCGGCGACCGAGCGCCCCTGCTCGCCGAGCGAGGCGATGGCCTGGCCGAGCGCCTCGCGCTTCTCGCCCATGTGCGAGACGACCTTGTCGCCCAGCACGGCGCCCAGCACGGAGACTCCGACCGTGCCGCCGACCGAGCGGAAGAACGTGACGCCCGAGCTGGCGACGCCGAGGTCGCGCGGCTCGACGTCGTTCTGCACGACGAGCACGAGGTTCTGCATGACGATGCCGACGCCGGCGCCGAGCACGAACATGTAGACCGACACCAGGACGAACGGGGTGTCGTACTCGATCGAGCCCATGGCCAGCAGGCCGACCGTCAGCGCGACCGCACCGGCGACCAGGTAGCCCTTCCAGCGTCCGCTGGCGGTGATGCGGCGGCCGATGACCGCCGAGGCGCCCAGCAGGCCGACCATCATCGGGATGGTCATGAGGCCGGACTGGGTGGCCGACGCGCCGCGGGCCAGCTGCATGTACTGCGACAGGAACACCGAGGTGCCGAACATGGCGACGCCCACGGCGAGGCTGCCGACGACCGACCAGCTGAACGTCCGGCTGCGGAACAGGTGCAGCGGGAGCAGCGGCTCGCTGTGGCGCAGCTCGACGGCGACGAACAGCACGAGCCCGAGCAGCGAGCCGAGCACCATGGCGGCGGTGGTCGTGCTGATCCAGTCGAAGTCCTTGCCCACCAGGGTGACCCAGATCAGCAGGGTCGAGACCGAGGCGGCGAGCAGCACGATGCCGAGGTAGTCGATCTTGACGACGCGCTTGGGCAGTGGCGGCAGGTGCAGGGTGCGCTGGATCATCACGAGGGCGACGACGGCCAGCGGGACGGCGATGAAGAAGTTCCAGCGCCAGCTGAACGCGTCCGTCACGACGCCGCCGAGCAGCGGGCCGCCGACGGTGGCGAGCGCCATGACGCCGCCGAACAGGCCCATGTACCGGCCACGCTCGCGCGGGGAGACGATGTCGGCCATGACGATCTGGGTGAGCGCACCCAGGCCGCCGGCGCCGACGCCCTGGACGGCGCGCATCGCGATGAGCCAGCCCGCGCCCTCGGCGAAGCCGGCGGCGGCGCTGGCCACGATGAAGATGGTGATCGCGAGCTGCAGCAGCAGCTTGCGGTTGACCAGGTCGGCCAGCTTGCCCCAGATCGGGGTCGAGACGGCGGTGGTCAGGAGGGTCGCGGTGACGACCCAGGTGAAGGCGGTCTGGCCGCCGTGGAGGTCGGCCAGGATGATCGGCAGCGACGAGCTGACCACGGTGGTGGCCAGCATCGACACGAACATGCCGAGCAGCAGTCCGGTGAGGACCTTGAGGATGGCGCGGTGGCGCGCGGCGTCGGCGTCCGCCTCGGCCTGCGTCCGCTCGGGATCAGGGGTGGTCATGGGCTCTCCAGCACTTCGTTGTGAACGTCAATAGTTGCGACTGTTCAACGATACACCGTTGCGCTACGGAACCAAAGCCATCTGGGTCACGCGTCGCCGGTCTCCACCTGATGGCCACCGGGGCGGCCCCAGTCCGCCCACGACCCGTCGTAGACGCGGTACGGACGTCCGGTGAGCTCGGCCGCGAGGCCGACGACGCACGCGGTGACCCCGGAGCCACAGCTCACGACCACGGGGACGTCCGGACCGGCGACCGCGTCGAGCGCGGCACGCAGCTCGTGGACCGGGCGGAGCCGCCCGTCGTCCAGCAGGTCGGTGAAGGGCAGGCTCACGCTGCCAGGGACGTGACCGCCGCGCAGGCCCGGCCGCGGCTCG
>NZ_JBNFNZ010000073.1:0-7596 GCF_057364525.1 Aeromicrobium sp. PFPM2_SD2 | reverse complement strand
TCTCCGCGGCGCGCCGGTCGTAGGCGAGGTCAGGCGTCGGAGCGCGGCTGGTCGTCGCCGTCGTCGGTGCGCGGGGCCCGGTCGGCGGCGCGCGGGTCGGGCTCCTCCTCGAAGCGCACCTTCTTCAGCTGCTTGGTGAAGCTCCACAGCAGCAGCGCGAGCACGATGCCCAGCAGGACGACCAGGCCCAGCGCGCCCCAGCCCGGCTTGACGACGTCGGGATCGATGTTGGGACGCTCGCCGGAGGAGGCCAGCAGGTAGGCGTACGTGCGCATGGCTCCAGCCTACGCGGGGGGCGCACGGGGACCGACGGGTCCCTTCGACCGCCCACAGGGCGCGGAGCCCAGGGACCGGAGGCGTCAGCGCAGGCCGGCGAAGAGGTCGTCCTCGGGCGTGGTCGTCTCGACGAACGACTTCACCAGCTCGAAGTCCTCCGTGGGCCACGCCTCGGCCTGGATCTCGCGCGGCACGGCGAACCAGAAGCCGTCCGGGTCGATCTGCGTGGCGTGCGCGATGAGCGCCTCGTCGCGCTTGTGGAAGTACTCGGCGCACTCCACCCGCGTGGTCATCCGCTTGTCGCGCTCGGGGTCCATGCGGGCCCAGCGCTCCTCGCTGTACGGGTTCTCCAGGCCGTGCTTCTCCATCGCCTGGGAGATCGCCTGCATGCGCGCCGCGCTCCAGCCGAAGTGGTAATAGAGCTTCTGCACCTGCCACGGCTCGCCGAGGTCGGGGTAGCGCTCGGGGTCGGCGGCCGCCTCGAAGGCGTAGACGCTGATCTCGTGGCACTTGATGTGGTCGGGGTGCGGGTAGCCGCCGTTCTCGTCGTACGTCGTCAGGACGTGCGGGCGGAACGAGCGGATGAGCCGCACCAGCGGCGCCGCGGCCTCCTCGATCGGCACGAGCGCGAAGCAGCCCTCGGGCAGCGGCGGCTTCGGGTCGCCCTCGGGCCAGCCGGAGTCGACGAAGCCGAGCCAGTCCTGCTTGATGCCGAGGATGTCGCGAGCGCGCGCCATCTCGTCGCGGCGGATCTCGCTGATGAGCTCGGGGTTGTCCTCGAGCCCGGGGTGCTGGAACGAGGGGTTGAGGATCGACCCGCGCTCGCCGCCGGTGCAGGTGGCGACGTGGACGTCGACCCCCTCGGCGACGTACTTCGCGGTCGAGGCAGCGCCCTTGCTGGACTCGTCGTCCGGGTGGGCGTGCACGTGCATGAGTCGCAGCTGGTCGCTCACGTCTCTCCTGTCCGTCGTTCGGCCGGGGACCATCCTTCCATGCAACGTCACCGACCTGCTGTCCGCTTCCCGTACCTGGGACAATGGACGTCGTGACGAACCTGGACGCCCGCTACGGCCGCCGCACCAAGCCGACCTGGTTCTGGTGGGCCGTCGCCGCCGTCGGCGTCGTCCTCGGCATCGCCTGGGCCGCCTGGGTGGCCACCGCCGAGAAGCCGGTGAGCGCGTCCCTGCACAGCTACGACGTCGTGAGCGACACCGAGGTGCGCGTGCGGGTGGACGTCGTCCTCAACACCGACGAGCCGGTCGAGTGCACGGTCTACGCCCAGAACATGAACCACGCCGTGGTCGGCGAGAAGACCGTGCGGGTGGACGGCGACCGGCGCGAGCAGGGCCTGACCATCGCCGTCCGCACGCAGGAGCGGGCCGTGAACGGCGTCCTGAGGTCCTGCCGCGTGGTGCGCTGAACTGGTAGCCTTGCGTATTCACCCCGGGCGGCGCCCGGGGTGCCGTACGTAGAAGGAGGCATGCCATGACGCAGCCGACGCAGGACACCATCTGGGTGACGCAGGAGGCGTTCGACCGTCTCCAGGCCGAGCTCGCGCACCTCAAGGGCGAGGTCCGGGCCGACATCACGGCCAAGATCGCCGCCGCCCGCGACGAGGGCGACCTCAAGGAGAACGGCGGCTACCACGCCGCCCGCGAGGAGCAGGGCAAGACCGAGGCCCGCATCCGCCAGCTCGAGGACATGCTCCGCCGGGCCGAGGTCGGCGACGCGCCGGCCGACGACGGCCTGGTCGAGGCCGGCATGAAGGTGACGATCCGGTTCGCCGGCGACTCCGACACCGAGACCTTCCTGCTGGGCTCGCGCGAGCTGCTGAGCATGGACTCCAGCGTCGACCTCGACGTCTTCTCCCCCACGTCCCCGCTCGGCGCGGCGATCATGGGCAAGAAGCGCGGCGACTCCGCGTCCTACGAGGCGCCGAACGGCCGCACCATCACGGTCGAGATCGTCGACGCCGTCCCGTTCTGAGCCTCACCCCCGCGCGGCTCCGCCGCGATGTGGACGCAAAGAGACCACGTTCCTGAGGAACGTGGTCTCTTTGCGTCCACTTCTGGGTGGAACGAGGCTCGGGTGAGGGTCAGAGCAGGTCGTAGCCGAGCTCGGTGAGCCTCTCGCGCACCTGCACCTGCTGATCGGTGCCGCGCGTGGAGACCTGCAGCGCCACCTCGACCTGCCGGACGCCCAGCGACTCGGACGTGCGGTCGTGCTGGACGTTGAGGATGTTGACCTGCAGCTCGGCCAGGGCCACGAGCAGGCGCATCAGCTCGCCGGGGCGGTCCGGGATGCGCACCCGGAAGGCCAGGAACCGGCCGGCCGCGTTGAGGCCGTGGCGGATGACCTCCATGAGCACGAGCGCGTCGATGTTGCCGCCGGACAGCACCGCGACGACCGGACCCTCGAAGCGTCCGGGGTGCTCCATCAGGGCAGCGACGCCCGCGGCCCCGGACGGCTCGACGAGCATCTTGGTGCGCTCAAGCAGCTGCAGCAGCGCCTGACTCATCGCCTCCTCGCTCACCGTCAGCACCTCGTCGAGGTGCTGGGCGATGACGTCGAACGGGATCCGGCCGGGCCGCGAGACCGCGATGCCGTCGGCCATCGTCGGCGCCATCTCCACCTCGACGGGCTCGCCGGAGCTCAGCGACGGGACGTACGTGGACGCCGCCTCGGCCTGCACGCCGACGATGCGGACGTCCGGGTGCTGCTCGCGCAGCAGCGCGATGCCGGCGGCCAGCCCGCCGCCGCCGATCGGCACCAGCACGGTGCGCACGTCCGGCACCTGCTCGACGATCTCCAGCCCGACGGTGCCCTGCCCGGCGAGGATGTCGTCGTGGTCGAAGGGGTGGATGAACTCCGCGCCGGTCTCGCGCGCGTACGCCTGGGCCGCTGCGACCGCCTCGGTGACGCCGCCGTGGACGAACTCCACGTCCGCGCCGTAGCCGCGGGTCGCGCTGACCTTGGGGATGGCCGCGCCCTCGGGCATGAAGATGCGCGCCTTGGTGTCGAGCATGGCGGCGGCGAGCGCGACCCCTGCGCGTGGTTGCCGGCGCTCGCGGCCACGACGCCGCGGGCCCGCTCCTGCGGGCTGAGCCGGGCGATGCGCACGTACGCGCCGCGGATCTTGAACGAGCCGGTGCGCTGCAGGTTCTCGCACTTGAGCCGCACCGTCGTGCCGGCCAGGTCGCTCAGCCAGCGCGAGCTGACGCACGGGGTGGTGGTGGCGACCCCGTCGAGCAGGGACCGGGCGGCGACGACATCGCTGAGCTGCACCCGGCCACCCTACGACCGGCCGGACCTCCGCCGTCGGACGCTAGGAGCGCTGCTCGGGCGCCGGCTCGACCGGCGGGTGCTCCTCGTCCGCGGGCAGCCCGTCGGAGGCGAACGTCTGGCCCTCCCCGGACGCGAGGTGGCGCACCACGCCGTTGAGGCACGCGGCGATCGGGACGGCCACGAGCGCACCCACGATGCCGCCCACCGTGATGCCGGCGACGATCGCCAGGATCACCGCGAGCGGGTGCACCGACACGATCCGGCCCATGATGAACGGCTGCAGGACGTGGCTCTCGATCTGCTGCACCGCGAGCACCGCGACGAGCATGAACAGCGCCGTCCACGGGCCCTGGGCGACGAGCGCGACGCCGACCGCCACCAGACCGGACGTGAGCGCGCCGACGATCGGCACGAACGCGCCGAGGAAGACGAGCACGCCGATCGCCAGGGCCAGCGGCACGCCCAGCACGTACGCGGCCAGCGCGATGCCCACGGCGTCCACCAGGGCGACGACGATCGTGGCGCGGACGAAGGCGGTCAGCGAGTGCCACGCGGTCTCGCCCGAGCTGTGCACGCGACTGCGGGACGCGCGCGGGAACAGCAGCACGATCCAGGCCCAGATCCGCTTGCCGTCGTAGAGGAAGAAGATGGTGGCGAACAGGACGACGAACAGCCCCGCGACGAAGTGGCTGACCGTCGTCCCGACCTCGCCGGCCGTGGCGAACAGGACGCCGTCGGACTGGGCGATCTTCTCCTGCGCGGTGTTGATGTACTGCTGCAGCTGCGCGTCGGTCAGGTGCAGCGGGCCGGTCTGCAGCCAGTCCTGCAGGTCGGCGATGCCGTCGACGACCCGGCGGCGCAGGTCGTCGAACTGGCGCGACACCTGCTGGCCGACCAGCACGAACAGGCCGCTGACGAGCGCGAGGAAGCCGACGACGACGATCAGCGTCCCGACCCCGCGCGCACGTGCCAGCGCTGCAGGCGGTCGACCAGCCCGGACGTCAGCGCGGTGAGCAGGAGGGCCACCGCGACCGGGACCGTGATGGCCGAGAAGTAGGCCAGCAGCCACAGCAGCGCGTACGTCGCGACGCCGAGCAGCAGCAGGCGCCACGCCCAGCCGGTCGCGATCTCCATGCCCCGCGGGATGCCCGGGCGCCGGTCGTCTCGTCGCTCGCTCACGTCGTCGACACTAGCGGGAACACGGCGGGGCGCCCGTCGGTTGAGCAGGGTGGACCGGCGTCCACGCCGGCGGAAAGGTGACCATGATCTTCGGCTTCGACAAGACCGCGATGCCCGAGCGCGAGAAGGCGCTCCCGGGCCGTCCGACCCGCCCGTTCTCCGTGGGCGACAAGCACCTCGTCACCGGCAACCCGATCGAGACCGACGGCCCCGAGGGCTTCGAGGTCGCCGTCGTCGGCCTCGGCTGCTTCTGGGGCGAGGAGAAGACGTTCTGGGAGCAGCCCGGCGTCTGGTCGACGTCGGTCGGCTACGCGGGCGGCTACACCCCGAACCCGACATACGAGGAGGTGTGCACCGGTCGCACCGGTCACGCCGAGGTCGTCCGCGTCGTGTTCGACCCGAGCGTCACGTCCTACGACGACCTGCTCAAGGTCTTCTGGGAGAACCACGACCCGACGCAGGGCATGCGCCAGGGCAACGACCGCGGCAGCCAGTACCGCTCGGTGCTGCTGACCACCTCGGCCGAGCAGCAGGCCAAGGCCGAGGCCTCACGCGACCGCTACCAGCAGCAGATGACCCAGGCCGGCTACGGCGCGATCACCACCGAGATCGAGCCGCTGCAGGACTACTACTACGCCGAGGAGTACCACCAGCAGTACCTGGTGAAGAACCCGTTCGGCTACTGCCCGCTGCACGCCACGGGCGTCTCCTACGCCTGACCCGGCACGCACGACGGCCCCGCGGACCGACCGGTCCGCGGGGCCTCGTCGTTCCTGGAGGGAACAGCGGTCGCTAGTTGCGCTTCGCCAGGCGATAGATGCCGTAAGTGACGGCCAGCAGGAAATCCACGAGCACCCAGAAAACGATGATTAAGAAGACACCGATGCCCGTGCCGACGTCCTGAGCGTCCTGACACGTCTGCTGATCCAGGACGCCGCAGTCCTCAGCTTCACCGGCGGACCCCACCCCGGCGATGATCCACACCAGGAACAGCACCTGGACGATCATGAAGAACCACAGGAAGACTCGCTTCTTGGGCTTCGTTGCGACGGCTGCCGGGGCCGCCGGAGCGTCCTGGAAGTGGTCGGTCCAGCCGTTTCCGTCCCACCAGCGCTGCCTACCCGATCCGTCCGGGTAGAAGCCGGCCGGTGGTTTCGCGCCATTTTCGGGCGTCGTCATGTCGGTCATTCGTCGGGTCCCTCTCGAAAGCGTGTGCGGGACACGCTCACCGCGCAAGACGCAACTTGTGGCGGTTTGTCGGGATTTCCCGTTCGCTCGACTCCGGCCGCACCGCCCACGCGAAGGTGCTCGTCGACCCCTCGCGGTGAAGGGACGGGCCCGGTCGACCCGGCCGGGCCCGTGAGCCGGGCCGGGGTGCGTCGGACGGGGGGGTCAGACGACGATGTGGTCGTGATCGGACGTGCCGAAGACGAGGGTGCCCGCGGCGATGGTCAGCGTCAGGACGGCTACCACGATGATCCAGCTCATGTCTCCACCGTAGGACGCGACAGGGCCACGGCAAGAGCGCGACGGTGGACGCGCGATGAACTCTCGGCGTACGCGGGCCGGACCATCCCCGACCTGCTCGGGCCGGGCCTGCGGCTGCTGTTCGTCGGCATCAACCCCGGTCTGGTGAGCGCGGCCACCGGCCTGCACTTCGCCCGCAACGGCAACCGGTTCTACCCCGCGCTGCGCGCCGCGGGCATCCTGCCCGCGGACGTCCTGACGCCGCAGGACGCGGCTCCCGTGCTGGTCGAGCGCGGCGTCGGCATCACCAACATGGTGCCGCGGGCCTCCGCGCGGGCCGACGAGCTCGACGACGCCGAGCTCGCGCGAGGGCCGCGACCGGCTCGAGCGGCTCGTGACCGAGCACCGTCCCCGGGTCGTCGCGATCGCCGGCATCACGGCCTACCGGACGGCGTTCGGCGATCGGAAGGCCGCGGCCGGCGAACAGCCGGGCACCTTCGCCGGAGCGCGGCTCTGGGTCGTCCCGAACCCCAGCGGGCTCAACGCCCACGCCAGCGTGGCGTCGCTCGCCGCCGCCTACGCGGAGGCGGCCGAGGCGGCTGGACTCGACGGACTTCCTGCATAGAATGCGAGTCATGGGAATTGAGTCGCATCGACTCACGTTGAACCGGGTGCCGGTCGAGGTGGCCGGCACATGATCGACCAGGAGGTTGGTTTCCATGACGACGCTCTCCCTCTTCAGCCGCCGCGACCCGTTCGCCGAGTTCGACTCGCTCATGCGATCGGCGTTCGCCGGCTCCGCCCCCATGACGACCGAGCGCACCGACTTCATGCCGTCGGCCGAGACCCTGCGCGACGGTGACGACGCCGTCGTCCGGCTCGAGCTCCCCGGCATCGACGTCGAGCGCGACGTCACCGTCGAGGCCGTCTCCGGCCGGCTCGTGATCCGCGGCGAGCGCCGCGACGAGCGCGCCGAGGACGACCACGGACGCCATGTCCGCGAGATCCGCTACGGACGCTTCGAGCGCACGTTCGCGCTGCCGTCCCACGTCGGGCCGGACGCGATCAGCGCCGCCTACGACGCCGGCGTGCTGAGCATCCGGGTCGCGGGCGTCTACGCCGGCACCGAGCCGACCCGCATCGCGGTCAGCTCGAGCTCGCCCAAGGCCGTCGAGACGGTCAGCGGCGAGACCGCCGACGACGCGTCCTGACGCACCGAGCACGAAGGCCGTCACCCTCACGCAGGGTGGCGGCCTTCGCCGTGTCCAGGACCCTCGATCGGCTCACCGAGCGGAGGGCGGGACTCAGGGGACGTGGTGGACCGGGCAGCCGGCGGGCGCTTCCGGCTCCTCGGCGTCCGCGGCGGGGCACCGGCGCCGGGGACGGCGG
>NZ_JBNFNZ010000072.1:0-7632 GCF_057364525.1 Aeromicrobium sp. PFPM2_SD2 | reverse complement strand
GGCACCGTCGTCGTCGCCAGGGCCGGCGGCGCCGTGTCGGCCCGCCTGAAGGCCACGCGGGTCAAGGCCAGCAAGCGCGGCTCGGTGACGGTCACCGTCACGGCCCGTGGCGCGGTCGAGGGCACCAAGGTCACCGGCAAGGTGACCGTCAAGCGCGGCTCGAAGACGGTCGGCACCGCCGTCGTCCGGGGCGGCAAGGCCACCGTCGCGCTGGCGAAGCTGAAGAAGGGCCGCCACACGCTGACCGTCGTCTACTCCGGCGACCGCAACGTGGCGGCCGCGAAGTCCCGGACGCTGCGCCTCAGCGTCCGCTGAGCGACGTCCACCCGGCCGGGTCGGCGCCCCACGGCGCCGGCCCGGCCACCGCACAGAGAGGCTCCTCGATGAGCACCGACGAGATCACGACGGTCGTCCCGGTCGTGCGTGACGACACCACCGTCCTGCCGGCCGTGACGGCCGCGCCCCGCGTCCGGTCCGGCCGCGGGCTCGCGCGCGTCCTCGCTGGACGCCCGCGACGTCTCGGCCTGGTTCGGCAGCCGCAAGGTGCTGGACCGGGTCTCGCTGCACATGCCGGCCGGCGGCATCACCGCGCTCATCGGGCCGTCCGGCTGCGGCAAGTCGACGTTCCTGCGCATCCTCAACCGGATGCACGAGCTCGTGCCCAGCGCCCAGCTCGGCGGCCAGGTGCTGCTCGACGGTCGCGACGTCTACGAGCCGCAGCGCAAGCTCATGGACGTGCGCCGCGACATCGGCATGGTGTTCCAGAAGCCGAACCCGTTCCCGGCGATGTCGATCCGCGACAACGTGCTCGCGGGACTCAAGCTGACGGGCACGCGGGCGAGTCGCTCGGAGAAGGACGAGCTCGTCGAGTCCTGCCTGCGCCGCGGCGGCCTGTGGAACGAGGTCAAGGACCGCCTCGACGCCCCCGGCGGCGGCCTGTCCGGCGGCCAGCAGCAGCGGCTGTGCATCGCCCGCTCGCTGGCGATCAAGCCCAAGGTGCTGCTCATGGACGAGCCGTGCTCGGCGCTGGACCCCACGTCCACCCGGGTCATCGAGGAGACGATGGTCGAGCTCGCCCAGGAGGTGACGATCGTGATCGTCACCCACAACATGCAGCAGGCCGCCCGCGTCTCGGACCAGTGCGCCTTCTTCCTCGCCGCCCAGGGCACGCCCGGCGTCATCGTCGAGCACGGCGAGACCGGCGTGATGTTCAACCACCCGCAGGACCAGCGCACGCACGACTACGTCAACGGCCGCTTCGGGTGAGCCGGACGACGCTCCTCGTCGGGGCGCTGGCCGCGGTCGCGGTCGGCGCTCTCGGCGCGTCCCTGGTGCCCGGTGCCCCCGCGGACCGGTCGATGACGGCGGACCCGGTCGTCGTCGCCCCGGTCGCGGCCAGCGTCCAGGAGCCGGCCGGGACGAGCGCGTCCGGCGGGGGAGCGGACCCGGCCTGGGTGGCCGCGACGGCGGCCCGCACCGGCGTCCCGGCGCGCGCCGTGCAGGCCTACGCGGACGCGACCCTGCGCACGGCCGTGGAGCATCCGCAGTGCCGTCTGGGGTGGACGACGCTGGCCGGCATCGGGCAGGTGGAGTCCGGTCACGGACGCGGGGCGCTGGGCGACGACGGACGTCCGCTCGAGCCGATCGGTCGGGCCGGCCCTGGACGGCGGCGAGGGCGTGGCCACGATCGCCGCCACGAGCGCGTCCGTCGCCTGGCACGGCGACCCGACGTGGGACCACGCCGTCGGTCCGCTGCAGTTCATCCCGTCCACCTGGGCGGCCTGGGAGGTCGACGCCGACGGCGACGGCGTCGCCGACCCCCACGACCTGGACGACGCGGCGCTCGCCGCGGCCCGCTACCTGTGCCACGACGGCCGCGACCTGTCGACGACGGGCGGCTGGACCGCCGCGATCTTCAGCTACAACCACGCCGACGCGTACGTCCGCGCGGTGCACGCCGCCGCCGTCTCGTACGACTGACGCGACGGTGACGACGAAGGGGCCCGCCGGGTGGCGGGGCCCCTTCGGTCGTCAGGCGGTCACCAGATGGTGACGCGCTCGCTCTCGTCGAGCCACAGCGCGTCGCCGGGCTTCACGTCGAACGCCTCGTAGAAGGCGTCGATGTTGCGCACGACCTGGTTGCAGCGGAACTCCGGCGGCGAGTGCGGGTCGACGGTGAGCCGGCGCAGCGTCTCGGCCGGACGCGTCTTGCCCTGCCAGGCCGTGGCCCAGGACAGGAAGAAGCGCTGCAGGTCGGTGTAGCCGTCGATCGGCTCGGGCACCTCGTCGCCGCGGGCGAGCAGGTACGCCTTGAGCGCGATGCCCAGGCCGCCGAGGTCGCCGATGTTCTCGCCGATGGTCAGCGAGCCGTTGACGGTCGCGCCGGCCGCGCCCTCGGGGCTCAGCGGGTCGTACTGGGCCACGAGCGAGCCGGTCAGCTTCTCGAACGCGGCCCGGTCGTCGTCGGTCCACCAGTTGCGCAGGGCGCCGGTGCCGTCGTACTGAGAGCCCTGGTCGTCGAAGCCGTGACCGATCTCGTGGCCGATGACCGCGCCGATCGCGCCGTAGTTGACCGCGTCGTCGGCCTCGGCGTCGAAGAACGGCGGCTGCAGGATGGCGGCCGGGAAGACGATCTCGTTCATCGTCGGGTTGTAGTAGGCGTTGACCGTCTGCGGCGTCATGTACCACTCGTCGCGGTCGATCGGGCCGCCCACCTTCGCCAGCTCGCGGTCGATCTCCACGGCCATGACGCGGGCCCGGTTGCCGAGCAGGTCGGTGGGATCGGTCTCGAGGGCGGAGTAGTCGCGGAACGTCCGCGGGTGCCCGATCTTGGGGTCGAACCGGCTCAGCTTCTCCAGCGCCTCGGCCTTGGTCGCGTCGCTCATCCAGGCCAGGCCGGTGATGCTCTCGCGGTAGGCGGCCAGGAGGTTCTCGATGAGGACGCCCATGCGCTCGCGGGCCACGTCCGGGTACTCGGTGCGGACGTAGATCTTGCCGACCGCCTCGCCCATCGCGCCCTCGACGAAGCCGACGCCGCGCTTCCAGCGCTCGCGCAGCTCGTCGGTGCCCGACAGCGTCCGGCCGTAGAAGTCGAAGTTCTCCAGCACGAACGCCTCGGACAGGTACGGCGCGGCGGCGTGGACGACGTTCCAGCGCAGCCAGTCCCTCCACTGCGGCAGGCGGTCCTCGACGAGCAGGTCGGCCAGGCCCTCGTAGTAGCTGGGCTGGGAGACGACGACCTTGGCGAGCGCGGACGCCGGGATCTGCGCCGCCTCGGCCCAGGCGTCCCAGTCGAGCGCGGGCAGCAGCGCCTTGAGCTCGTCGTACGACATAGGGTTGTAGGTCTTCTGCGCGTCCCGCGTGGCGACGCGGTCCCAGTGCCGCTCGGCGATCGCGGTCTCCAGCGCCATGACGCGCTCGGCGCGCGAGGCGGCGTCGTCGAGGCCGGCGAGCTCGAGCATGCGGGTGACGTGCACGACGTAGGCGTCGCGCAGGTCGGCGTTCTCGTCGCCGCGGTAGTACGACTCGTCGGGCAGGCCCAGGCCGGTCTGGACGAGGTAGGACACGTAGGTGTCGGGCGCGCCCTTGTCGGGCGCGACGTACATGCCCACGACCGTGCCGACGCCGGAGCGCTCGAGGCTGCCGAGGGTGCGGGCGAACGACGCCACGGAGTCGATCGCGTCGACCGCGGCGAGGTCGGGCTGCAGCGGGGTGCCGCCGAGCGCCTCGACGCGGTCGACGTCCATGAAGGACGCGTAGAGGTCGCCGATCTTGCGCTCCTCGTCGTCCGCGGGGGAGGCCTGCGCCTTCTCGATGATCTCGCGCGTCTTGAGCTCGGCCGCGTCGCGCAGGTCCATGAACGCCCCGGCCGTGGCCCGGTCGGCGGGGATCTGGGTCTCGCGCAGCCAGCGTCCGTTGACGTGGCGGAAGAGGTCGTCCTGCGGGCGGATGGAGGGGTCGAGCTGGTCGACGTCGATGCCGTGGGTCACACGCCCAGACTAGTCAGGACGGGCCAGCCCGGCCGGACGTCCGCGACGCGACCCCCTCCCGAGCCCCGCGCTGCCGCGATGTGTGAAGGAATCGACCGCCGGCGGGCGGATCCAGGTCGATTCCTTCACACATCGCGCGGGAGCCGGGCCCGACGGCGCCTGGCGGGGCTCGGGACGCTGGGTTAGGCCTGGCTAAGGTGGCGCCATGGCCAAGTCCGTGACGTCCCTGGAGGTGCTGCGCACCGAGCGCGTCTCCGCCCACCTGCAGCGCGTCGTGCTCGGCGGCCCGGGCCTGGCCGCCTTCCAGCCCAGCCCGTGCGCCGACAGCTACGTGAAGCTGCTGTTCCTGGCCGACGGCGTCCAGTACCCCCAGCCGTTCGACCTGGACCTGGTGCGCACGACGTTCCCGGCCGAGCACCAGCCCGTCCTGCGCACGTACACGGTGCGCCACGTCGACCTGGACGCCGGCGAGCTGGTCATCGAGTTCGTCGTGCACGGCGACGAGGGGGTGGCCGGTCCGTGGGCCGCCCGCGTGCAGCCGGGGGCGCGCATCCACGCCCTCGGCCCGGGCGGCGGCTACACGCCCGACCCGGAGGCCGACGTCCACCTGCTCGTCGGCGACGAGTCGGCGCTGCCCGCCATCGCCGTGTCGCTCGAGGCCCCTGCCCCGCCGGCCGCCCGCGCGGTCGTCTTCGCCGAGGTCGGCGGCCCCGACGACGAGGTCGTCCTCGCCACCAAGGCCGACGTCGAGGTGCACTGGCTGCACCGCGGCGACGCCGAGCCCGGCACGACGACGCTGCTCGACGACGCCGTGCGCGCCTGGGAGTGGCCCGAGGGACGCGTGCAGGCCTTCGTCCACGGCGAGTCCGCCCTGCTCAAGACGGTGCGGCCGTACGTCCGCGAGCGGGTGGACCGGCGCGACCTGTCGGTCTCGGCCTACTGGCGCCGCGGCGTCACCGAGGAGGGCTTCCGCGCGTGGAAGCACGCGCAGAAGGACGCCGTCATCCGACCCGAGCGCGACGCATGACCCGCCGCGTCGTGGCGGTCGTGCTCGCCGGGGGCCTGGGCACCCGCGTGGGCAGCGACCGGCCCAAGCAGCTGCTGCGCCTGGGCGGCACCACGATCCTCGGCCACGCGATCGCGGCGTTCGAGCGCTCGCCGCTGGTCGACGAGGTGCTCGTCGTCATGGCGCCGGGCCACCTGGACGCGGCGCACGAGGTCGTCCGCGAGCACGGCTTCGCCACCGTCCGCGACGTGGTCGAGGGCGGGGCGACGCGCACGGCCAGCACGCTCGCCGCGCTCGCGGTGCTGGGCGACGAGGACGTCGACGTCCTGGTCCACGACGCCGCCCGTCCGCTGCTGCCCGAGCACGTCGTCACCGCCTGCGTCGAGGCGCTGCGCGACCACGAGGCGGTCGAGCCGGTGCTGCCCCTCGTCGACACGGTCGTCACGGTCGACCACGACGTCGTCGCCGGCCTGCACGAGCGCGAGGCGCTGCGCCGGGTGCAGACGCCGCAGGGCTTCCGGCTCGCCACCCTGCGCCGCGCCTACGCGCTGGCGACGGCCGACCCCGGGTTCACCGCCACCGACGACGCGAGCGTGGTCGTCCGCTACCTGCCCGGCGTGCCGGTCGCGGTCGTCCCCGGCGACGAGCGCAACCTCAAGGTGACCGGCCCGCTCGACGTCGTCGTCGCCGAGCACCTGCTCGCTCGCG
The DNA here is from genome assembly GCF_057364525.1 of Aeromicrobium sp. PFPM2_SD2. Taxonomy (NCBI): domain Bacteria; kingdom Bacillati; phylum Actinomycetota; class Actinomycetes; order Propionibacteriales; family Nocardioidaceae; genus Aeromicrobium; species Aeromicrobium sp. PFPM2_SD2. Next base: position 1,929 of record NZ_JBNFNZ010000072.1, on the reverse strand, counting down.
ACGCCCACGAGTTCGGGACCCGGGACGTCAGCCGGTAGGTTGACGCCCGGACATCGGGACGAGGACGGGGAGACAGTGGGCGACCAGGCACCGGGCGTGAGCGTGTTCATGGCGGTGCGCGACGAGGAGCTGCACATCGTCGAGACCGTCGAGGCGGTGCTCGCGCAGGACCACGCCGGCCCGCTCGAGGTCGTCGTCGCCTGCGGCCCGTCCCGCGACCGCACCCGCGAGCTGCTCGACGACCTCGCCGTCCGCCACCCCGGACGCGTCACCGTCGTCGACAACCCGACCGGCCTCACCGCCGCGGGCCTCAACGCCGCGCTGGCCGCCACGCGGCACGACGTGCTGGTGCGCGTCGACGGCCACGCGGTCGTGCCGCACGACTACGTCGCGACGGCCGTCCAGACGCTCGAGCGCACCGGCGCGGTCAACGTCGGCGGCGTCATGGCGGCGGTCGGCACCACCCCGACCGAGCAGGCCATCGCCGCGGCGATGACGTCCCCCATCGGGGTGGGCGGCGAGTCGTTCCACGTCGGCGGTGGCGAGGGCCCGGCCCTGTCGGTCTACCTGGGCGCGTTCCGGCGCGAGGCGCTGGACGCGGTGGGCCGCTACGACGAGCGCTACCTGCGCGCGCAGGACTGGGAGCTGAACCTGCGGCTGCGCGAGGCCGGCGGCACGATCTGGTTCACACCGGCCATGCGCGTGGAGTACCGGCCGCGCCCGACGCTGCGCCGGCTCGCCCGCCAGTACTTCGACTACGGCACGTGGCGGCGCAAGCTCGTCCGGGCCAACCCCAGCACGGTCTCGCTGCGCTACCTGGCCGCCCCGGTCGCCGTGCTCGGCGTCGCTGCCGGCCTGCTGCTGCTGGCCGGGGAGCGGTCGCCGCGCTCGTCGGCTCGTGGCCGGCTGGACGCTTGGCTCGGCCTGCTGCCCGTCGTGGGCTACGGCCTCGTCGTCACCGTCGGGGGGCTGGCCGCCGGCCGCGGGCTCGGCCTGCGTGCACGGCTCACCGTGCCGGCCGCGATGGCCACGATGCACATGAGCTGGGGCACGGGCTTCCTGCTCAGCCGCGGCACCGAGTGAGCCGCTAGGCCGTCCCGAAGGCGGGGTGGCGCAGCAGGCCGGGCCACTGCTCGCGCGTGTTGCGCAGGAAGTGCCGCGGGTCGGTGCTCCAGGTGTGCTCCAGCCCCGGAGCGGGACGGTGGCGCACGTACAGGTAGCCGACGTCGTGCGGGCGGTACACCGTCCCGCCGGCGGCGGCGACCGACTCCAGCAGCCGGGTGTCGACGGCGCGCGGCACGTCCGACCAGCCGCCGACCGCCCGCAGGTCCTCGGCCGACAGCAGCATCGTGCCGCCCGCGACGCGGTGGGTGAACCCCTCGGGGACGCCGAAGACCCGGCGGACGGTGACGTCCAGCTGCTCGACGTGGACGACGGTCGTGCTCTTGCCGACCATGAGCGCGCCGGAGAAGCGGTGCGCCAGCACCAGGTCCAGCACGTGGTCGGGCCCGTAGAAGTCGTCGTCGTCGACCTTCGTCAGCAGCGTCCCGGACGCCGCGGCGCAGCCGAGCTCCAGCGCGTGACCGAGCGAGCGGTCGCCGGGCGCGTGCAGCAGCTGCACCGGGACCGAGAGGCCGGACGGCAGCTCGAGCGGCTCGTCGCCGTGGACGACGAGCACCACCTCCAGCGCCGGGTACCGCTGGGCGTCGAGCATGGCCAGGATGCGCGGCACGAGCGCCGGACGGCGGGTGACCAGCACGGCCGAGACCGTGGCGCCGGGCCGCAGCCCGGTGGCCAGGGCCGCCCGCCGCTGGGCGACGCTGCGCACGTCGTGGGCGAGGTCGCCCGGGCGGCGCACCGGCCGGCTCGACCGGGACGACGGCTCCGGGCACGTCGCCGGTGACGAGGATGCCGCGCGCGCGCGCGCCA
>NZ_JBNFNZ010000071.1:0-7675 GCF_057364525.1 Aeromicrobium sp. PFPM2_SD2 | reverse complement strand
CTGGCTCGGCCCGGACGACCCGGTGCGGCTGGTCCCGGTCGCGGCGGGGGACGACCTGACGCTCGGCGGGCACCGGGTCCGCGTGCTGCCCGCGGCCCACCGGGTCATGGCCGACGGCGACGCGGTGCTCTACGACGTGACCGGACCGGACGGCGCCCGCCTGCTGTGGGCCTGCGACACCGGACCGTGGCCGGACGACTGGTACGCCGCGGTGGCCGGTGCCCGGTACGACGCCGTCCTGCTGGAGCAGACCCACGGCGTGCACACGGACCTCGGCGACGGCCACCTGCACCTGGGCACGTTCGGCACGGTGCTGGACCGGCTGCGGGCGTCCGGCGCGGTCGACGAGCGGACGCAGGTGCGCGCCGTCCACCTCGGTCACCACAACCCGCCCGAGCCGGAGCTGGCCGTCGCGCTCGGGGCCCTGGGCGCCCGCGCCGGGAACGACGGCGAGCGGCTCGCCGTGCCCGGGCGTCGGTAGCGGTCCGGCGCGCTAGTACGGTCGCCGCATGGGGAACGCACCGCTCGTGGTCGTCATGGGCATCTCCGGCGTCGGCAAGTCGGCGGTGGGCCACGAGGTGGCCGACCTCCTCGACGTCGCGTACGCCGACGGCGACGACCACCACCCGCAGGCCAACATCGACAAGATGTCCGCGGGCGTCCCGCTGGACGACGAGGACCGCTGGCCCTGGCTGCGCTCCGTCGGGCAGTGGCTCGCCGACCGGTCCGACGTCGGGGGAGTGATCAGCTGCTCCGCGCTCAAGCGCTCCTACCGCGACGTGCTGCGCGACGCGGCGCCGAGCGTGCTGTTCCTGCACCTGGTGGGCGACCACGACCTCATCGCCGACCGCATGGCGCACCGTGAGCACTTCATGCCGGTCTCGCTGCTGGAGTCCCAGGAGCGCACCCTCGAGCCGCTCGGCGACGGCGAGCGCGGCTGGGTGTACGACATCACGCCGCCGCCGGACGAGATCGCCCGCCACTTCCTCGCCGACGCCGGACTGGAGACCTCCCGATGACCGTCCCCTCGCTCGTCCTGCCCGCCGCGACCGACGCGGTCGAGCCCGTCGCCGGCGACAGCCAGCTCGTCACCGCCGCGCTGCTGGGCATCGCCGTCATCGTCCTGCTCATCACCTGGGTCAAGCTGCACCCGTTCCTCGGCCTGACCATCGGCTCGCTGGTGGTGGGCGCCGTCGCGACCCTGCCGATGACCGACGTCGTGACGTCGTTCAGCAACGGCTTCGGCGACACGGCGGCCGGCGTCGGCATCCTCATCGCGCTCGGCGCGATGTTCGGCAAGCTGCTCGCCGACTCCGGGGGAGCGGACGCCGTCGTGGACGCCATCGTCGGACGCTCGAGCCCGCGCGTGCTCCCGTGGGCGATGGCCGGCATCGGTGCGCTCATCGGCCTGCCGATGTTCTTCGAGATCGGCCTGGTCCTGCTGCTGCCGGTCGTCTTCCTCGTCGCCAGGCGCGCCGAGCAGAACGTCGTCGCGCTGGGCATCCCGGCGCTGGCCGGCCTGTCGGCCATGCACGCCTTCGTGCCGCCGCACCCCGGTCCGCTGGCCGCCATCGACAACGTCGCGCCGACCTCGGCCTCACGCTGGGCCTGGGCATCCTCGTCGCGCTCCCGACCATCGTGGTCGCCGGCCCGCTGTTCGGCATGCTCGCCGCCCGCTGGGTCCACCTGCCCGCCCCGACGACGTTCGAGCGCACCAACGTGCCCGAGCACGGGGCGCGTCCGTCGTTCGGTGCGACGGTCGCGACGATCCTGCTGCCGATCGTGCTGATGATGGCCAAGGCGATCGCCGACGTGCTCGAGGCGTCCGGCTGGGTCCGCAAGGCGCTCGACTTCCTCGGCACGCCCACCATCGCGCTGCTGCTCTCGGTGCTCGTCGCGATGGTCGTCTTCGGCCGCGGCGCGCGCATGACCCGGCCCGAGGTCATGAAGGTCGTCGAGAACTCGCTGCCCGGCGTGGCCGGCATCATCCTCATCGTCGGCGCGGGCGGCGGCTTCAAGCAGACGCTCATCGACACCGGCATCGCGCAGGTGGTCGCCGACTGGGTCAAGGACTCGGGCTTCTCCGTCCTCGTCCTGGCCTGGCTGGTCGCGGTCGGCATCCGCCTCGCCACGGGCTCGGCGACGGTGGCCACCGTCACCGCCGCCGGCATCATGCAGCCGATCGCCCAGGACCTGTCGTCGGTCGAGACGTCGCTGCTCGTGCTCGCCATCGGCGCCGGCTCGGTGTTCTTCTCGCACGTCAACGACGCCGGGTTCTGGCTGGTCAAGGAGTACTTCCGCATGGACGTGCCCCAGACCATCAAGACCTGGTCGCTCATGGAGACCGTGCTGTCGGTGACCGGCCTCGTCGTCGTCCTGCTGGCCGACCTCGTCGTCTAGCCGGCACGGACCGCTCGCGCGGCGCGCCCGGCGAGGGACGCACCGCGCGCCGGCCGCGGGACCGTCAGCTGCCGGTCTTCGTGACCCCGAACATCAGCACCCGGCGCTCGACGTCGTAGAACACCTTGTCGGTGTTCGCGAGGGTGTCCTGCAGGTTGTCGGCGTCGTCGGCCGTCAGGGTGAGGACCTCCTCCCAGGCGCCCTCGTCCAGCACCAGCTGCAGCGTCCACAGCCCGGGCCCGCCGGACTCGCCGGCCGTCCAGCTGAACTGGTAGTGGCCGAGCTGCCGTACCTTGAGGCTGTCGTCGGTCATGCGTGGTCCTGCCATGCTCGCTCCTCGGGTCGAGGTGGCCGTGCCGGTCACCGAGTGGTCCACGCCCGCGTCCGGGCGGGATGCGATCGGGGTACTCCGGTGGCGTGCCCGCGAACGGGCCCCGCCGCGCGCCGGGTTGGAGACCTCCGGGCCGGTCTGGCAGAATGATCCCTTGTGTCCGCGGGGCACGGGACCCTCTCAGCCCGTGCCTGCCGGTCCCACGACCTTCCCCGGGTCCGCGTCCCCACACGGTCCCGGCGGTCACCACACTCGAGCTCCAAGGAGACACCACAACCGTGGCAGTCAAGATTCGCCTCAAGCGCATGGGCAAGATCCGTGCTCCGTACTACCGCATCGTCGTCGCCGACTCGCGCACCAAGCGCGACGGTCGCGTGATCGAGGAGATCGGCACGTACAACCCCAAGACCGAGCCCTCCACGATCTCGGTCGACTCCGACCGCGCGAAGCACTGGCTCTCCGTCGGCGCGCAGCCGACCGAGGCCGTCGCCGCGATCCTCAAGATCACCGGCGACCTGGGCGGCGGTGCGAGCACCCTCAAGACCCCCACGGCCAAGCGCGACAAGGCCGAGGCGTTCAACGAGGCGCTCAGCGAGATCCACGCCGAGCCGAAGTCCGAGGCGACCACCGCCAAGAAGCCGGCCAAGAAGAAGGCCGACGAGCCGAAGGCCGACGAGGCCAAGGCTGACGAGGCTCCCGCCGAGACCCCGGCCGCCGAGGCCGAGACCCCGGCGGACGAGTCCTGACGATGGGCGCCCCGCTCGACGAGGTCATCGAGCACCTCGTGGCCGGCATCGTCGACCACCCCGACGACGTCGACGTGCGTGCGAAGTCGACCCAGCGCGGTGAGCTGTTCGAGGTGCGGGTCAACCCCGCCGACCTCGGCAAGGTGATCGGCCGTCAGGGCCGCACCGCCACCGCCATCCGCACGGTCGCGGGCGCGCTCGCCGGCCGCGGCGGTGCGCGCATCGACTTCGTCGACGTCGACCGCCGGAGGTAGCGACGTGCGTGTCGTGGTCGGCCGCATCGGCCGCGCCCATGGCATCCGTGGCGAGGTCAGCGTCGAGCCCCGCACCGACGAGCCCGAGCGCAGGTTTGCGCCGGGCTCGTCGGTCGTCTCGGGCTCGCGGACGCTGACGATCGTCGCGGTCCGCCACCACTCGGGTCGTCTGCTCGTCCGGTTCACCGGCGTGGACGACCGCACCGCCGCCGAGGCCCTGCGCGGGCTGCTCCTGGAGGTCGACGTCGACCCCGCCGAGCTGCCCGAGGACCCCGACGAGTTCTACGACCACCAGCTGGAGGGCCTCGAGGTCCGCAGCGCCGGCGAGGTCGTGGGCACCGTCGCCGAGGTCGTGCACCTGCCGGCGCAGGACCTGCTGCTGGTGAAGCTCGACGGCCGCGAGGTCTTCGTGCCGTTCGTCACCGAGATCGTCCCGGTCGTGGACGTCCGCGGCGGCTTCGTCGAGGTCGCCGACGTGCCGGGCCTGCTGGACCCGGCCGAGGCCGACGTCGTCCCCACCGACGAGGGCTGACGTGCGCATCGACGTCGTCTCGATCTTCCCCGCCTACCTGGACGCGCTCAATCTGTCCCTGGCCGGGCGCGCCCGCGCCGCGGGCCTGCTGAGCATCCACACGCACGACCTGCGCGACTGGACGCACGACCGGCACCGCACGGTCGACGACACCCCGTACGGCGGGGGAGCGGGCATGGTCATGAAGCCCGAGCCGTGGGGCGAGGCGCTCGACGCGCTCATGACCGACGACGCCGTGCTCGTCGTCCCGACCCCGTCCGGGCACCGCTTCACCCAGCCCGTGGCCCACGAGCTGGCCGTCGAGCAGCACCTCGTGTTCGCGTGCGGCCGCTACGAGGGCATCGACCAGCGCGTGCTCGACCACGCGGCGTCCCGCTGGCGCGTCCGCGAGCTCTCGCTGGGCGACTTCGTCCTCAACGGCGGCGAGGTCGCAGCGCTGGCGATGATCGAGGCCACCGTCCGGCTCGTGCCGGGCTTCATGGGCAACCCGCAGTCCCTCGCCGAGGAGTCCCACGGCGACGACGGTCTGCTCGAGTACCCCGTCTACACCAAGCCCGCGTCGTGGCGCGGGCACGACGTGCCCGACGTCCTGCTGTCGGGCCACCACGGCGCCATCGCCGCCTGGCGCCACGAGCAGTCGCTGGCCCGCACCCGCGACCGCCGGCCCGACCTCCTCGCGGGCGAAACGGACTCGTAACACCTCTGCCGGTCATGTAACGCCGCGGACACCGGACGGCAAACCCCGCCGAACAGGGGCGCGTCACGCTGACGCCAGGTCCGCGGAGCAACGACGCACTCGTGGACGTCCCCTTGTTCACCAGTGAAGAGGTTTGAGATGGAAGCGGGAACTATCTGGCTGCTGGTCTGCGCAGCCCTGGTCTTGTTCATGACCCCCGGCTTGGCGTTCTTCTACGGCGGCCTGGTGAAGGCCAAGAGCGTCGTCTCGATGATGATGCTCAGCTTCGGCGCCATGGGCCTGGTCTTCGTGCTGTGGGTCCTCTACGGCTTCAACATGGGCTCCAACGGCAGCGACGTGATCGACGGCTGGCTGGCCAACCCGTTCTCGGACTTCGCCCTGTCGGACATGGCGGCCAACAACCCCGAGGGCCTCGCCTCGGTGGCCTTCGGCTCGACGTTCGCGGTCATCACCACCGCCCTGATCTCGGGCGCCGTCGCCGACCGCGCCCGCTTCCTGCCGTGGATGATCTTCGCCGGCATCTGGGCGACGCTCGTCTACTTCCCCTCGCAGGGCTGGGTGTGGGGCTTCGACGACGAGGGCCTCACCGGCTGGATCGGCACGTTCACCGTCGGTGACGCGGCCCCGATCGACTGGGCCGGCGGCACGGTCGTCCACATCAGCGCCGGCGCGGCCGCCCTGGCCCTCGCGCTGGTCCTGGGCAAGCGCGTCACGGGCTTCACCAAGGAGGACGCCGTCCCGCACAACGTCCCGCTCGTGCTCATCGGCGCCGCGATCCTGTGGTTCGGCTGGTTCGGCTTCAACACCGGCGCGGCCGTCGAGAACGGCCAGGGCGCGCTGATCTTCCTCAACACGATCGTCGCCCCGGCGGCCGGCCTGCTCGGCTTCGTCGTGATCGAGCACCTCAAGGAGGGCAAGGCCACCGCGGTCGGCGCCGCCTCCGGCGTCGTCGCCGGCCTCGTCGCCATCACCCCGGCGTGCGCCAACCTGACGCCGTTCTGGTCGATCGTCCTCGGCCTGGTCGCCGGCATCGCCTGCGCGTTCGCCATCGACCTGAAGTACAAGCTCGGCTACGACGACTCGCTCGACGTGGTCGGCCTGCACCTGGTCGCCGGCGTCCTCGGCTGCCTGTACCTGGGCTTCTTCGCGACCGACACCGGCCTGTTCGTCGGCGGCAACATCGACCAGCTCATCGCCCAGGTCGTCCCGGTCGTCGTCGTCATGGCCTACTCCTTCGCGGTGGCCTTCGCCGTCGCGACCGTCCTGGACAAGACCATCGGCTTCCGCGTGAAGGAGGAGGACGAGGTCGCGGGCATCGACTCGGCGCTGCACGGCGCCGGCTACGCCTTCGACTGAGCCACCCCGCGAGGCCCCGCCGGACACGCTCCGGCGGGGCCCTCGCGCGTCCGGGTCGATTACCGTGGCGCGGACGCCGTGTGGCAGACTTGACCCTCGGTGTCGCACCACGCTGCCGCAGGGGCACGGTGCACGACGACGCCACCTCAGACTCAGCACCACCGAACCCACCGTGGCCGACCTGCGGCTGCTGCGAGAGAAGAGAAGATCATGGCCAACGTCATCGACCAGGTTGCCGCTCAGTCGCTGCGGACGGACGTCCCCGCGTTCCGCGCCGGCGACACCCTCAAGGTCCACGTCAAGGTCGTCGAGGGCAACCGCTCCCGCGTCCAGGTCTTCCAGGGCGTCTGCATCAAGGTGCAGGGCTCGGGCATCGGCCGCACCTTCACGGTCCGCAAGGTCAGCTTCGGCGTCGGCGTCGAGCGCACCTTCCCGCTGCACACCCCGGTCATTGAGAAGATCGAGGTCGCGACCCGCGGCGACGTGCGTCGCGCCAAGCTGTACTACCTGCGCAACCTGCGCGGCAAGGCGGCGAAGATCAAGGAGAAGCGGGACGTCTGAGCTCGTCCGCGACGAGCGACGGGCTAGGCTCGCGGCGTGACCCAGCAGGCTGACAAGCGGCACCTCCCGATCTGGCAGGAGACCGTCCTGCTCGTGGTCACCGCGGTGGTGATCGCGGTCGTCGTCAAGACCTTCTTCCTCCAGGCGTTCTACATCCCGTCCGGCTCCATGGAGCCGACGATGGTCGAGAACGACCGCCTGCTGGTGCAGAAGGTCTCCTACTGGTCCGGCGACCCCGAGCGCGGCGACATCGTCGTCTTCGACGACCCCGGGGGCTGGCTGGCCGAGGACGAGTCGCGCGTCGCGACGAACCCGGTCCAGAAGGCCCTCGAGGTCGTCGGCCTGTACCCGACCGGCGGGCACCTGATCAAGCGCGTCGTGGGCGTCGGCGGCGACACCGTCCGCTGCTGCACCGACGACGGCCGGCTCACGGTCAACGGCACGGCGGTCACCGAGAAGTACCCGCTCGACCCCTCGGTGACGGCCGACCAGCCGTTCGAGAAGAAGGTGCCCAAGGGCTACCTCTGGGTCATGGGCGACAACCGCGACAACTCCGCGGACTCCCGCGCCCACCTCGGCGACCCCGGCGGCGGCTTCGTGCCCGTCTCCGACGTCGTCGGCAAGGCCTGGCTGCGCGTCTGGCCCTTCGACCGCTTCGGCCTGGTCAAGGGCACGCACGCCTTCGACGACGTGGCGGACCCGAAGCCGTGACCGCCACGGTCGAGGCCCCCCGGCGCGGACGTCCCCCGCACGGGCCGCCCCCGACCCTGCGCGTCGAGCGCCGCATGCTGCGGGGAG
>NZ_JBNFNZ010000070.1:0-7684 GCF_057364525.1 Aeromicrobium sp. PFPM2_SD2 | reverse complement strand
GCGCACCTCGACGGTGGCGTACGCGGCGAGGTCGGCCCGCGCGGCGGCCCGCAGCTCGGCTGGCGGCGTGCCGTCCTGGGCGAGGAAGTTGTGCATGTGCCCGGCCGGGTCGTTGCGGTAGCTGCCGGAGTCGAGCAGCAGCACCGAGCGGTGCAGCCGGCCGAGGGTCAGGGCGGCCTGCAGGCCCGCGGGGCCGCCGCCGATGACGATGACGTCGTGCATGGGGTCCTCCTGGGTCGGAATGTCTGACCCCAGCCTCGATGTTCAGGTCGACATGAAGTCAAGCCTCTCGATCGGCGACCTCGCCGCCCGCTTCGACCTGGCCACCCACGTGCTGCGCCACTGGGAGGACGTCGGCCTGCTGCGGCCCGAGCGCGACGCCGGCGGGCGCCGACGCTACGGCGACGACGACGTCGTCCGGGTGGCGGTGATCGTCCGCAGCAAGGCGGCCGGGATGAGCCTGGAGCAGATCGCCGTGCTGCTGGACCAGGAGGCCCGGGACCGGCACGCGGTGCTCGAGGACCACGTCGCCGACCTGGAGCGCCGCATGGCCGAGATGCAGGCCTCGCGCGAGATGACGCTGCACGCGCTGCGCTGCGAGGCCCACGACATCACCCGGTGCCCGAACTTCCGCGCCCACCTGGACGACCTGCTGGCCGCGACGCGCTGAGCGGCGGCCCCGGTGGGCGGTGAGTGACGGACACTTCCGGACGGTGAGCGGTGTCCGGTGGTCACTCCTCGGCGGAGAAGTGACCAGGACTCACCGCCCGCGCCGGGCCGCCCTCAGAAGCCGAGCTTGCGCAGCTGCTTGGGGTCGCGCTGCCAGTCCTTGGCCACCTTGACGTGCAGGTCCAGGTACACCGGCGTGCCGAGCAGCTTCTCGATCTGGCGCCGCGAGGCCGCGCCGATCTCGCGCAGGCGGGCGCCCTTGTGCCCGATGATGATGCCCTTCTGGCTGTCGCGCTCCACGAAGACGTCGACGCGGACGTCGACCAGCGGCTTGTCGGCCGGCCGGTCCTCGCGCGGCACCATCTCGTTGACGACGACGGCCAGCGAGTGCGGCAGCTCGTCACGGACGCCCTCCAGCGCCGCCTCGCGCACGATCTCGGCGACCAGCGTCTCCTCGGGCTCGTCGGTCAGCTGGCCCTCGGGGTACAGCGCCGGGCCCTCGGGCAGCGTCGCGACGATGAGGTCGGTCAGCAGACCCACCTGGTCGCCCGCGGTCGCCGACACCGGGACGATCTCGTGCCAGCGGAGCCCGGCCTCCTCGCCGGCGCGCTGGATGGCCTGCAGGTGCTCGGCGAGCCGGTTCGGCGAGACCAGGTCGGTCTTGGTCGCCACGGCGAGCACCGGCTTCGTGCGGCCGAGCGCGGCGAGCTCCTTGACGAGGTACTTGTCGCCCGGGCCGACCCGCTGGTCGGAGGGGAAGCACATCGCGATGGTGTCGACCTCGGCCCACGTGCTGCGCACGAGGTCGTTGAGCCGCTCGCCCAGCACGTTGCGCGGCCGGTGCAGGCCGGGCGTGTCGACGAGGACGAGCTGGGCGTCGTCACGATGCACCAGGCCCCGGATGACGTGCCGGGTGGTCTGCGGCCGCGAGGACGTGATGGCGATCTTCTCGCCGACGATCGCGTTGGTGAGCGTCGACTTGCCCGCGTTCGGACGTCCGACGAAGCAGGCGAAACCCGAGCGGAAGCCGGTCACGAGCGCAGCTCCGCGACGAGGCTGCCGGTCGCGTCGGCGACGTAGACCGGGACGTCCTCGCCGCCGAGGTCGGCCACCACGTCGGTGTCGACCGGCTCGTCGGGCTCGTAGTCGCGCACGACGCCGCGGCCTCGAGCAGGCGAGCGCCGGAGGACGCGGCCATGGCGACCGCGAGCGGCAGGGCGTCCAGCTGCAGCGAGGGCAGGTCGACGTTCACCGCCACGTACGTGCGGCCGTCCTGGTCGCGCACCGCGGCGCCCTCGACGGTGCTGGTGCGGGCGCGGGCGGCCTTGGCCAGCGTGACGAGCTTGGCGTCCTCAGGGGCGAGTTCCATGGTCCAACGCTACCGAGTCGTCGTCCGGCTCCACCGGCTCGGCCCGGCTGATGAGCACGCGGCCGATGCGGTTGCGGCGTCCGGAGGGCGCCTCGGCCAGGAACCGCAGCCCGTCGATCTCCACCGCGCTGCCCGGGATCGGCACCTTGCCCAGGTGCTTGGCCATGAGCCCGCCGACCGAGTCGACGTCCTCGTCGTCGATCTCGACCTCGAACAGCTCGTCGAGGTCGTCGACCTCGTAGCGGGCGCTCACCCGCACCGAGCCGTCGGCCAGGTGCTCGACGGCGTCGGGCTCGACGTCGTACTCGTCGGTGATGTCGCCGACGATCTCCTCGAGGATGTCCTCGATCGTCACCATGCCGGCGGTGCCGCCGTACTCGTCGACGACGATCGCCACGTGCGTGCGCTTGAGCTGCATCTCCTTGAGCAGCTCGTCGGCGTGCTGGGTGTCGGGCACGAAGAGGCACTCGCGGGCCACGGAGTCGACCCGCTCGGTGCTCTCGGCGTCGCGGTTGTCGAAGGTGCGCTTGGTGATGTCCTTGAGGTAGGCCATGCCCACGACGTCGTCGAGGCTGTCACCGACCACCGGGATGCGCGAGTAGCCGCTGCGCAGGGCCAGGCTCATCGCCTGGCGCAGGGTCTTGGTGCGCTCGATGAACACGACGTCCGTGCGCGGCACCATGACCTCGCGGGCCAGGGTGTCGCCCAGCTCGAAGACCGAGTGGATCATGCGCGACTCGGACGACTCGATGACGCTCGTCGCGGCGGCCAGGTCGACGAGCTCGCGCACCTCGACCTCCGAGGCGAACGGGCCCTCGCTGAAGCCGCGGCCGGGGGTCAGCGCGTTGCCGAGCAGGATGAGCAGCTGCGGCAGCGGGCCCAGGATGGTGCGCAGGCCGCGCACGGGGGCGGCGGCCGTCAGGGCGATGCGCTCGGAGTTCTGCCGGCCCACGGTGCGCGGCCCGACGCCGATGAGCACGTAGCTGACCAGCACCATGACCGCGGTGGCGACCAGCAGCGGCTGCCACAGCCCGTCGACGGCGTCGCCGACCAGCAGCGCCACGATGACGACGGCGGCGGTCTCGGCCACCACCCGCAGCAGCAGGATGGTGTTGATGAACGGGGCCGGGTCCTCGAGGATCACCAGCAGGTTCCTGGCCCCGCCGCGGCCCTCGTCGTCCAGCTCCTCGGCGCGCGCCTTGGAGAAGGCGGACAGGGCGGCGTCGACGCTGGCCAGCAGCCCGGCGAAGGCGGCCAGGGCGACGGCCGCCACGAGCAACGGGACGTTCACTCCGGGTCCACTCCCTCGGCGGCGCGCTGCCACTCCAGCAGCAGGCGGCCCTGGACGCCGAACATCTCGCGGTGCTCGGCCGGGTCGACGTGGTCGTAGCCCAGCAGGTGCAGGACGCCGTGGACGAGCAGCAGCTCCATCTCGTCCTGCGGCGTGTGCCCGGCGGCCGGGGCCTGCTGGGCGGCGACCTGCGGGCACAGCGCGATGTCGCCGAGGTAGCCCTCGTCGTTGTCCTCGGGCCGGGTGTCCTCACGGCCCGGGCTCAGCTCGTCCATGGGGAACGACAGGACGTCGGTCGGGCCCTTCTTGCCCATCCACTGCTCGTTGAGCAGCGCGATGGTGTCGGGCTCGACCAGCCGCACGGTCATCTCCGTGCCCGGGTGCAGGCGCATGCGGCGCATGACGAACCGGGCCAGGCGCGTGAGATCGACGACGTCGGCCTCGGCGCCGGACTCATTGAGTACGTCGACGTTCACCGGCACCCGCCTCGAAGTCGTCGTACGCGGCCACGATCTTGCCGACCAGGCGGTGCCGGACGACGTCCTGGGAGTCGAGGTAGGAGAAGTGCACGTCCTTGACGTCGCCGAGCACGTCCTGGACGACGCGCAGGCCGCTGCGGCTGCCGCCGGGCAGGTCGACCTGGGTGACGTCGCCGGTGACGACCATCTTGGAGTTGAACCCCAGGCGGGTCAGGAACATCTTCATCTGCTCCTGGGTCGTGTTCTGCGCCTCGTCCAGGATGATGAACGCGTCGTTGAGCGTGCGTCCGCGCATGTAGGCCAGCGGCGCGACCTCGATGGTGCCGTTGGTGAGCAGCTTGGGGATGCTCTCGGGGTCGACCATGTCGTGCAGCGCGTCGTAGAGCGGGCGCAGGTAGGGGTCGATCTTCTCGCTCAGCGTGCCCGGCAGGTATCCCAGGCGCTCGCCGGCCTCGACGGCCGGACGCGTGAGGATGATCCGGTTGACGTCCTTGCTCTGCAGCGCCTGCACGGCCTTGGCCATGGCCAGGTACGTCTTGCCGGTGCCGGCCGGGCCGATGCCGAAGACGACCGTGTGCTTGTCGATGGCGTCGACGTAGCGCTTCTGGTTGAGCGTCTTGGGCCGGATCGTGCGTCCGCGGTTGGACAGGATGTTGAGGCTCAGGACCTCGGCCGGACGCTCCTCGGTCTCGGTGCGCAGCATGGCGATGCTGCGCTGGACCGACTCGCGCGACAGCGGCTGTCCGGTGCGCACGATGGCGACCAGCTCGTCGAGCAGGCGCTCGAGGAACGCGGCCTCGCTCGGCGTGCCGGTGACGGTGATCGTGTTGCCGCGCGCGTGGATGCCGGCGTCGACCTCGGCCTCGATGACGCGCAGGTACTCGTCGGCAGGACCGAAGAGCGAGACGGTCGGGACGCTCGCGGGGATGGTGAAGGTATGGGGCAGTGGTTCTGTCATAGGCATCCCCAGTCTACGAGCGCCGTGGTCGCTGCGCGACGGCTCAGCGCGACGGCTCAGCGCGGCGGCCAGCCCAGCGGCTCGCCGGACAGCACGTGGCCGTGGCAGTGGAAGACCGTCTGCCCCGCGTCGGCCCGGTGTTGAACACCAGGCGGTAGCTGTCGCTGCCTCGGCCTGGGCCACCGCGGCGGTGTCGCGCAGGAGCGCGGCGGCGACCTCCGGGCGGGCCGTGGCCAGGCTGGCGACGTCCGGGTGGTGCTCGCGCGGCACGACGAGCACGTGCGAGGCGGCCTGCGGGCTGATGTCGCGGAAGGCCACGGTGTGCTCGGTCTCGGCCACGACCTCGGCGGGCACGCGGCCGGACACGATGCCGCAGAACAGGCAGTCGTCGGACATGGACGCTCCTCTCGTCGCTGGCAGGCTACCGCTCAGCGGAACGCCTCGCGCAGGCGCTCGAAGACACCGCCGCGACCCGAGCCGATGCGTCCGGTCGGCCGCTGCTCGCCGCGCAGCTCGGCCAGACGGGTCAGCAGCTCGCGCTGCTCGTCGTCCAGCTTCTCGGGCGTCTCGACGACCACCTGGACGTGCAGGTCGCCGCGGCCGCCGCCGCGCAGGCGCGGCACGCCCTGGCCCTTGATCGTCACCGTCTCGCCGGACTGCGTGCCGGCCGGCACCTCGAGCGGGACGGTCGCCGCGACGTCGTCGCCGGCGTCCTCGCGCTCGCTCTCCAGCGTCGGGATGTCCAGGTGGGCGCCCAGCGCCGCGGCGGTCATCGGGACGCTGACCTGGCAGTACAGGTGGTCGCGCTCGCGGGTGAAGAACTCGTGCTGGCGCACGGCCAGCTCCACGTACAGGTCGCCGGCCGGGCCGCCGCCGGGGCCGACCTCGCCCTCGCCGGACAGCTGCACGCGGGTGCCGTGGTCGACGCCCGCGGGGATCTTCACGCTGATCGTGCGGCGCGAGCGCACGCGGCCGTCGCCGCCGCACTCGGCGCACGGGTCGGGGATGACGGTGCCGTAGCCCTGGCAGGTCGGGCACGGGCGGGACGTGCGGATGTCGCCGAGCATCGAGCGCTGGACGTGCTGCACCGCGCCCTGGCCGTGGCACGTGCCGCAGGTGACCGGCTCGCGACCGTCGGCCGAGCCGTGGCCCTCGCACACCGGGCACACGACGGCGGTGTCGACCTTGAGCTCGTGCGCGAGGCCGAACGCGGCGTCGGCCAGGTCGACGGTCAGGCGCACCAGGGCGTCCTGGCCGCGCTGGCGACGCGGGCGCGGACCGCGTCCGCCGCCCCCGGCGCCGCCGAAGAAGGCGTCCATGATGTCGTCGAAGCTGAAGCCCTGGGCTCCCCCGCCGCCGAAGCCGCCGCCGCCCATGGGGTTGCCGCCCCGGTCGTAGGTGGCCCGCTTCTGCGGGTCCGACAGCACCTCGTAGGCGGTGCCGATGTCCTTGAACCGGTCCGCCGCGTCGGGGCTGTCGTTGACGTCGGGGTGGTACTGGCGCGCCAGCTTGCGGTACGCCTTCTTGATGTCGGCGTCCGACGCGTCGCGGCTCACGCCGAGCAGGTCGTAGTAGTCCTGTGCCATGGGGTCCTCACTGGGTGCGCCGGACGGGCCGGCAGGGGGTCAGCCGTCGGCGAGCAAGCGTCCGACGTAACGAGCGACGGCGGCCACCGAGGCGATGGTGCCGGGATAGTCCATGCGCATCGGCCCGAGGGTGCCGAGCGTGGCGAGCGCCTCGTCGGCGCTGCCGTAGGGGCTGGAGACGACCGCGCTGCTCGATAGGCCCTCCAGGCCGGTCTCGCTGCCGATGCGCACGCGCGGGAGCGACCCGCCCGAGGCCTCGCCGAGCAGGCGCAGCAGCACGACGTGCTCCTCCAGCGCCTCGAGCACGGGACGGATGGCCGAGTCGAAGTCGTGGCCGAAGCGGGCTAGGTTGGCCGCGCCGCCCACCGCGAACCGCTCGTCAGCGCGCTCGCTGGCGAAGGCCTGCGACAGCGTCGTGACGATGCTCGTGACGAGCGGACGGTCGTCGGCCTCGAAGGTCTCGATGAGGTCGGCGAGCTGCAGCGACGCCTCGGGCAGGCGGCGGCCGACGGTCGCACCGGAGATGCGGCTGCGCAGGTCCGACAGCAGGCTCTCGGACGGGGCGGCGGCGACCTCCACGACGCGCTGCTCGACGCGTCCGCTGCTGGTGATGACGACCAGCAGCACGCGCGCCGACTCCAGCGGCACCAGCTCGACGTGACGGACGGTCGAGCGGGTCAGCGACGGGTACTGCACGATCGCGACCTGGTTGGTCAGCTGGGCCAGGACGCGGACGCTGCGCTGCATGACGTCGTCGACGTCGACCGCGCCCTGCAGGAAGGTCTCGATGGCGCGGCGCTCGGCCGGCGAGAGCGGCTTGACCGTGGCCAGCCGGTCGACGAACAGCCGGTAGCCCTTGTCGGTGGGCACCCGGCCGGCGCTGGTGTGGGGCTGGTGGATGTAGCCCTCCTCCTCCAGCAGCGCCATGTCGTTGCGGATCGTCGCCGACGAGACGCCCAGCGCGTGGCGCTCGACCAGGGCGCGCGAGCCGACCGGCTCGTGCGTGGCGACGTAGTCCTCGACGATGGCCCGCAGGACGTCCCACTTGCGGTCCTCGCTCATGGTTCGGCTCCCCCTCCCGGGCGTCGTGGGTGGCGTGTCTGCTGGCACTCGACGGTGCCAAGTGCCAGTCTAGCGAGGTGCGCAGCGAGGGTCCCGTCATCGTCGTCGAGGACGCCGGCCACCGGCTCGAGTACGAGCCGCGGCGGGTCACCCTCGACGGCCACGTCGTCGAGCACGAGTCGCGCGGCGGCACCCTGGTCGCGGCCTGGGCCGCGGAGGTGGGCGCGCTGTTCGTCGAGGTCGCGCACCTGGCGACGGGCCGGTCGGCGG
>NZ_JBNFNZ010000069.1:0-7740 GCF_057364525.1 Aeromicrobium sp. PFPM2_SD2 | reverse complement strand
CGACGTGCCCGGGACGAGGGGCTCGAGGTCGCGTCGACACCAGCGAGGACATGCAGGGCCGCGCGCAGCTCGCCCGGTTCGCCTACGGCGCCCAGATGGTCGAGGCCCGGGTCGACGTCCGCACCGGCGAGGTCGTCGTGCCGCGCTCGGTGGGGGTGTTCGCGGCCGGCCGCATCCTCAACCCGCGCACCGCGCGCTCGCAGTTCCTCGGCGGCATGACGATGGGCCTGTCGATGGCGCTGCACGAGGAGGGCCTGCTCGACGAGCGCTTCGGCGGCTGGGCCAACCACGACCTCGCGACCTACCACGTCGCCGCGAACGCCGACGTCGGCGACGTCACGATCGAGTGGCTGCCCGAGGACGACGGCGAGCTCGGCCCGCTGCGCTCCAAGGGCATCGGCGAGATCGGCATCGTCGGCGCCGCGGCGGCCGTCGCGAACGCCGTCTGGCACGCGACCGGCGTGCGGGTGCGCGAGCTGCCGATCCAGCCGGACAAGCTGCTCGACCGGCTGCCCGACTGACACCTCGCGGTGGGCCCGGGGCGCCCGGGGGTGCCCGACCCGGGCGCTCTCCCGTGCATGTGACACCGTCGATGTCATGATGGTGTCCATGAGTGGCACGCAGACCTTCGACCACGACGTGGTCGTCATCGGCTCGGGGTTCGGTGGCAGCGTCGCGGCGCTGCGCCTGGTGGAGAAGGGCTACTCGGTGGCCGTGCTCGAGGCCGGCCGCCGGTTCCGCGACGAGGACTTCGCCAAGAGCTCGTGGAGCCTGCGCGACTTTCTGTGGGCGCCCGCGGTCGGCTGCTTCGGCATCCAGCGCATCGACCGGCTGCGCGACGTGCTCATCCTGTCCGGGGCGGGCGTGGGCGGTGGCTCGCTGGTCTACGCCAACACGCTGTACGAGCCGCTCGACGCGTTCTACCGCGACCCGGCGTGGGGCCACATCACCGACTGGCGCGACGAGCTGGCCCCCTACTACGACCAGGCCAAGCGGATGCTCGGCGTCTCGGTCTACCCGCGCACCTCTCCGGCCGACACGGTCATGCAGAAGGTCGCGAAGGACATGGGCGTCGCGGACAGCTTCCACTTCGCCCCGGTGGGCGTGACGTTCGGCGACCCCGGCGCGTCCGTCGACGACCCGTACTTCGGCGGCGTCGGCCCGCGGCGCAACGCGTGCCTGCACTGCGGCGAGTGCATGACCGGCTGCCGGCACGACGCCAAGAACACGCTGGTGAAGAACTACCTGTACCTGGCCGAGCGCGCCGGGGCGCAGGTGCACGCGATGACCACGGTGACGTCGGTGACGCCGCTGCCCGGCGGCGGCTACGAGGTCGTCACGCGGCGCACGGGGCGACCGTGGGCGGGGGAGAGGCGGTACACGGCCGAGCAGGTCGTCCTGGCCGCGTCCAGCCTCGGCACCCAGCGGCTGCTGCACCGCATGAAGGACGACGGCCGGCTGCCGCGGGTCTCGCCGCGGCTGGGCATGCTGACCCGCACCAACTCCGAGGCGCTCCTCGGCGCGATCGCGCACGAGGCCGACGTCGACTACACCGAGGGCGTCGCCATCACCTCGTCCATCCACCCCGACGAGCACACCCACGTCGAGCCCGTCCGGTACGGCCGCGGCTCGAACGCGATGTCGCTGCTGCAGACGGTGCTGACCGACGGCAGCGGCCCGGTCGCGCGCTGGCGGGTGTGGCTGCGCGAGCTGTGGAGCCAGCGGCGCAACATCCGCCGGCTGTACGACTTCAAGCACTGGAGCGAGCGGACGATCATCGCGCTGGTCATGCAGACCCACGACAACTCGATCACGACGTACACCAAGCGCGGGCTGCTCGGCCGGCGCCGGCTGACGTCCAAGCAGGGGCACGGGGCGCCGAACCCGTCGTTCATCCGCGAGGGTCACGAGGCGGTCCAGCACATGGCCCGGCACATGGGCGGCACGGCCGGCGGCACCATCGGCGAGCCGTTCGACGTCCCGATGACGGCGCACTTCATGGGTGGCTGCACGATCGGCGACTCGCCCGAGACCGGCGTCGTGGACCCGTACCACCGGCTGTTCGGCCACCCTGGGCTGCACGTGGTGGACGGCTCGACGGTGACGGCGAACCTGGGCGTGAACCCGTCGCTGACGATCACCGCGCAGGCCGAGCGCGCGCTCGCGATGTGGCCCAACCGCGGCGAGGCCGACCCGCGCCCGCCGCTCGGCGCGACCTACCGCCGAGTCGAGCCGGTGACCCCCAAGAACCCCGTGGTCCCCGTCGACGCCCCCGCCGCCCTGCGCCTCCCCATCGTCGACGTGAGCTAGCCGCTGTCGGTTTTGCGCGGGGTCGGGTTTACCTGGGGGCCCAGGGTAAACCCGACCACCCCAGGTCGGTACGCCTGGGGTTGTCAAGGAATCCTGGGGTCGTCACGTCGGCGTCGAGTACCAGCGGCGGGATCGCTCGAGCGCGGCACGGATCCGCGCCGCAGTCCTCGGTCGCGCGTCCGTCGCCAGGTCGCGCCACGTCCAGCGCGAGACGCCGAGACCGGTGTCCCGGATACGGTCCTCACGCTCCTTCTCGGCCACCAGCGTCGCGACGGGGTCGGACGACCACGGGTTCTGACGCCCGTACTTGACGATGCCGTCGAACTCGCCGACGTGGTGCCAGTCCAGCCACCCGGCGTCCACGACGCGACCAGGCCGGCCGCGTCGTGCACCGGCACCTGGCAGGTCGGGCGGGGCAGACCCTGCTCCCAGCACATGAACAGGCTGCGCGCTTCCCCGGCCGTGTGGCACCCCGGGTCGGCCAGGCTCAGACCGAGGCGGGCCGTCCGCATCCCTGGCCTTCTGCTCAGCCGCCGTACGGCGTCGAGCAGGGAGGGTTCGTCGGCCCGACCGTCGCGCAGGGCGCTGCAGGCGACCACCATCGCTCCCTCGACGCTGGCAAGACAGGCGGACTCGACGACGGCGCGCGGGGCCGCGACCGTGAGCGCGCCGTCGATGTGGACCAGCTCATCGTCGTCCGGGGCTCCCTCGTGCTGCACGACCCCGCTCTCGGTCCGGCCCCGATGTGCTCCCCGCGCGGTGACGTGGACGGTCGCGAGGTCGGTGCCGTGGAGGTCGAGTCCATGAAGGGCAGCGGCAGAGGTGTGCGAGGCGACGTACCCGTCACCGAGCCGGTGCAACGTCGCGCGCGTCCGGATCGCCAGCTGCTGGACGTTCGTCGCGGCACGCCACGTCGTCGTCGGCGCGTAGGCCCCGTGCCGTATGCGAGTCAGGCGGGTGGACCGCAGCCAGGCTCCCAGCGCGTCGTCCGTGACGCCGACGGCCAGTGCCTGGCGGCGGAGGAAGAAGCCGCCTTGGCGCTCGGCAAGTAGGAGGAGGGCATCGAGCATGACTTGAGGATCGCGCCGGCGGGCGCGGGTCGTGCTCCCCGGACCACGCGCCTGTGTGCAACACGGTCGTCCGGCTGAGCCTGGGGACAGTCATGGCCCCAGGCGTCCTCGACGGCCCCAGGACGGCAGACCTGGGGCGTCGGGTTACCTGGGGCCCCAGGTAAACCAGGCCCCCCACACGCAGCAGAGCCCGGCCGGAGGGAGGTCACGGACCGGGCTCTGCAGGGCATCCGGTGGGAACCGGGTGCCTGATCCAACGGGAGGGAGAGGTTGTCAGATCACCTCGTCCAACGACCCGTCGTCGCGCGCGGTTACGGCCGCCGGGCGAGAAGTTCGGCCCCGATAGACTTCCCGCGTGACCGCCGCGCAGACAGACCACGACCTCGTCCTCGTCGTCGACTTCGGTGCCCAGTACGCCCAGCTCATCGCGCGCCGCGTGCGCGAGGCGAACGTGTACTCCGAGATCGTCCCGCACACGATGTCCGCCGACGAGATGCTCGCGAAGAAGCCCGCGGCGATCATCCTGTCCGGCGGACCCTCGTCGGTGTACGAGCCCGGCGCCCCGCAGCTGGACGCCCGACTGGTCGACGGCACCGTCCCGGCCTTCGGCATCTGCTACGGCTTCCAGGCCATGGCCCAGGCGCTCGGCGGCACCGTCGCCCACAGCGGCCAGCGCGAGTTCGGACGCACGCCGGTCGAGGTGATCGAGCCCGGCGTCCTGCTCGGCGCCGTGCCCACCGCGCTGACGTCCTGGATGTCGCACGGCGACGAGGTCGTCGCCGCCCCCGAGGGCTTCACCGTCAACGCCCGCTCGCCGCGCGCCACGGTCGCCGCGTTCGAGCACCTGGGTCGCAAGATCGCCGGCGTCCAGTGGCACCCCGAGGTCATGCACTCCGAGCACGGCCAGAAGATCCTCGAGCACTTCCTCGTCGACATCGCCGGCTGCCGCCAGACCTGGACGAGCGCCAACATCGTCGAGGAGCAGGTCGCGCTCATCCGCGAGCAGGTCGGCGACGCGCGCGTCATCTCGGCCCTGTCCGGCGGCGTCGACTCGGCCGTCTCGACCGCCCTCGTCCAGCGCGCCATCGGCGACCAGCTCACCGCCGTCTTCGTCGACCACGGCCTGCTGCGCAAGGGCGAGGCCGAGCAGGTCGAGCAGGACTACGTCGCGGCCACCGGCGTCGACCTCAAGGTCGTCGACGCCTCCGAGCAGTTCCTCGGCTTCCTCGAGGGCGTCAGCGACCCCGAGCAGAAGCGCAAGATCATCGGCCGCGAGTTCATCCGCGTCTTCGAGCAGGCCGAGCGCGAGGTGCTGGCCACGCCCGGTCCGCCGGTGAAGTTCCTCGTCCAGGGCACGCTCTACCCGGACGTCGTGGAGTCCGGCGGCGGCGAGGGCGCGGCCAACATCAAGAGCCACCACAACGTCGGCGGGCTCCCGGACGACCTGCAGTTCAGCCTCATCGAGCCGCTGCGCACGCTGTTCAAGGACGAGGTCCGCGAGGTCGGCCGCCAGCTCGGCATCCCCGAGGCGATCGTCGGCCGGCACCCGTTCCCCGGCCCGGGCCTGGCGATCCGCATCGTCGGTGCCGTGGACGCCGAGCGGCTGCGCATCCTGCGCGAGGCCGACGCGATCGTCCGCGAGGAGACCTCGAAGGCCGGCCTCGACGGCGACATCTGGCAGTTCCCGGTCGTGCTGCTGGCGGACGTCCGCTCGGTCGCGTCCAGGGCGACGGCCGCACGTACGGCCACCCGGTCGTGCTGCGTCCGGTCTCCAGCGAGGACGCCATGACCGCCGACTGGAGCCGCCTGCCCTACGAGGTCCTGGAGCGGATCTCCACGCGCATCACCAACGAGGTCGACGAGGTCAACCGCGTCGTGCTCGACGTCACCAGCAAGCCGCCGGGAACCATCGAGTGGGAGTGAACGCGGCCTAGGCGCCCTCGGGCGCCGGGTCGCCGTAGTCCGCGAGGGCCTGGACGTACTGGGTGCCCACGTCGATGCGGGTGACCTCGCCGTAGGCGAACTCGCGCAGCTCGGGGTGCTCCCACTCGACGGCCGGGTCGATGAAGCGGAGCGTGAATCCGTCGTCCGCGAGGTCGACCAGATGACCGACCATCAGGGGCCCGTCCTCCTCGTGCTCGAGGTGGAACGCGATCATCGGCCCCCGGTCGCTCGCCACCTGCAGCACGTCACGCGTGCGGGCGTCGTCGGGCAGCCGCACGTGCGGCATCACGTGCCCGTGGCCAGCGAGGACGCGCTGGGCGTAGGCCCAGTGGTTGCCCTTGCGCACCCGTGTCACGTGCTTGGGTCGCACGAACGCGATGCCGTCGGGGAAGAGCCCGTCGTGCAGGACCTCGAGGGCGACCCAGCGACGCGTCACCGCGAGCACGAACCCCCCGACCTGCCCGTCGTGGACGCGATCGCGCTCGATGCGGACCGGACGTCCACGCCGCTGGGCTCGTTCGAGACGGTCCAGGATCCGGCGGCGCGACTTCTTCATGGCTGCAGTCTGGCAGTCGTCAGTCCTCGCGGCGCTGGTAGACGTCCGGGATGCCGTCGGCGTCGTCGTCGCGGGCCTCCTCGGCCGCGAGGCGCGCGTAGTGCTTGTCACGGGCCCGCAGCACGATCGTCGCGCCGACCACCGACAGCAGCGTGCCGCTGAGGACGCCGAGCTTGGCCTCCTCGCCCAGCAGGGTGCCGGCGCCGTAGGCCAGCTCGCCGATCAGCAGCGAGACGGTGAACCCGATGCCGGCGAGCATGGCCAGGCCCACGACGTCGATCCACGCCACGCCGTCGCCCAGCTTGGCCCGGGTGAACGTGGCCAGCACCCAGGTGGTCAGGGTGATGCCGACGGTCTTGCCCACGAGCAGGCCGAGCATGACGCCGAGCGCGACCGGGGTCGTGAGCGCGTCCACCGCCTCCGACGGCGAGCCGACGGCCACGCCGGCGGCGAAGAACGCGAAGACGGGCACGGCGAAGCCGGACGAGAACGGACGCGCGAGGTGCTCCAGGTGCTCGGCCAGACCGGGGCCGTCCTGGCCGTCGCGGCGCATCACCGGCACGGTGAAGGCCAGCAGGACGCCGGCGACGGTCGCGTGGACGCCCGACGCGTGGACGAGCGCCCAGGTGAGCGCGCCCAGCGGCAGCAGCAGCCACAGCGAGTAGCGGCGCTTCTGGACGAGCACGCCGTAGACCGCCAGCGGGACGAGCGCGAGCGCGAGCCACTGCAGGTGCAGCTCGGAGGTGTAGAAGACCGCGATGACGCAGATGGCCAGCAGGTCGTCGACCACGGCGAGCGTCAGCAGGAAGGTGCGCAGCGCGGTCGGCAGGTGGCTGCCGACGACGGCCAGGATCGCCAGCGCGAACGCGATGTCGGTGGCGGTGGGGATGGCCCAGCCCTCCAGCGCGCCGCCCCAGTTCAGCGCCACGAAGACGAGGGCCGGCACGACCATGCCGCCGACGGCGGCGAGCACGGGCAGCACCGCGCGTCCCGGGTCGCGCAGGTCGCCGGCGACGAACTCGCGCTTGAGCTCCAGCCCGGCGACGAAGAAGAACACCGCGAGCAGACCGTCGGCCGCCCAGGTGCCGAGGCTCAGGTCCAGGTGCAGCGCGTGCGGTCCGACGACGGTGTCGCGCAGCGACTCGTAGCCGGCGCCGACGACGTTGGCGCAGACCAGGCCGAGCAGGCCGGCGGCGATGAGCAGGAACCCGCCCACGGTCTCCATGCGCAGGACGTCGGCGATGCGGCGGGCCTCGGGCCAGGTACCGGGCGAGAAGATCTGGGTGCGGGCCACGGGGGCTCCTTCAGGGGTCGGCGACGGGATGCCGACCAGACTTCCCGGCTCACCTGCGTCCATCGTATCGAGCGGTCGATAGCCTGCCCGGGTGACACCCGACGACCCCTGCCCGTGCGGCTCCGGCCGGACGTACGCCGCCTGCTGCGGCCCGTTGCACGCCCGCACCCGCCTCGCCGCGACGCCCGAGGAGCTGATGCGGTCGCGCTACTCGGCGTTCGCGCTGGGCCTGGAGGACCACCTGCTCGCGACCTGGCACCCGCGGACGCGCCCCGGCGGACGCGGCCCCGACGCCCGGCCTGCGCTGGACCGGCCTGGTCGTGCACGAGGCCACGGGCGGCCCGGACGACACCGCCGGCACCGTCGAGTTCACCGCCTCCTTCACGTCGCCGGACGGCCCGGGAACACTGCACGAGGTGAGCCGCTTCGAGCGCCGCGGCGGACGCTGGTTCTACCTGGACGGGGACGTCGGCTGAGCCTCGCGCGCCGCGGCGCCGTCCCCGTGGTCGAATGAGCCCCATGCCCGTCCTCGCGCTCGGTGCCCCCAACGGCGGCGCGCGACGCCG
>NZ_JBNFNZ010000068.1:0-7751 GCF_057364525.1 Aeromicrobium sp. PFPM2_SD2 | reverse complement strand
AGCGGCGCCCGCGCGGTGGTCGCCCAGGCGCGTCTGGCCTCGTACCGGCCGCCCCGCTCCGACGGTGTGCCGGGCACGATCGTGACGCTCTGGTACGCCGAGCCGGCCACCGGCCGCGGCACAGCCGCGCGGGACGCGGTGACCGGCGCCCTCGTCCGGGGTGCCCTGGACGTCGTGCTCGAGACGTTCGTCCGGCACGCCGACCGCACGGGGGAGCCGCTCTCGATCGCCGTGGTCGACCTCGACCGGTTCAAGCAGGTCAACGACGAGCACGGGCACGCGACGGGCGACGTGCTGCTGGCGGCCGTCGGCTCGCGGCTGCTGGACGTCGTCGACAGCACCGGCTGCGTCGGCCGCTACGGCGGTGACGAGCTCGTGGTGGTGCTCCCGGGGCACGACCTGTCCGCCGCGACGACCGTGGCCCGCCGGCTCGTGGACGTCGTCCGCCAGCCGGTGACCGTGGACCGGGTGCGGCTCGAGCCGTCGGCCAGCGTGGGCGTCGCCCAGCACGTCCCGGGGCAGGGGGTCACGCAGCTGCTGCAGGCCGCCGACCGGGCCATGTACGCGGTGAAGCGCGGTGGGGGCGGGGCGTCCGGCCCGGCGAGAGGTGACGTGCGTAACGTCGCGGGTGCGTAACCTCTGCGCAAGTTCGTCGTTCTAGAGGTCACCATGGACGAGCTCACCCCGCCTGCGCCCCGCGCCTTCGTGCACCCCGCTCAGCGTCACCCGTCGCTCGGGGGGCCGCGAGAGACGCTGCTGTACGCGGTGCCGGACGCCGAGGCACAGGCGCGGGTCGTCCGGGCGCTGGAGCGCAGCGGCGACGACGCGCTCGTCACCATGGCGCTGCGCTCCAGCAACAGCGAGCACCTGGTCGCCGTGCACTGCCCCCGCACGTGGGAGGCGATGCGCGCGGTCCGGGCGATCGTCGAGACCGCCGACCCGGACGCCGTCCAGGTGCGCGGTGCCCGCGGCACCATCGACCTCACGGCCCCCGAGGGCCCCTGGGCGATCAGCGCCTGACCATGGGCCGCGACCTCGAGCCGGAGCCGCCCGCGCCGTACCGGTACGCCGTCGGCGCCGGTCTCGGCCTGCTCGTGGGCGCCGTCGTCGGCGCGATGGTCCACCGTCCGGTCGCGGCCATCGTCATCGGCGTGGCCGCCGGGCTCGTGCTCGCGTACGTGCTGTCGGTGCTGCGCGAGGGCTCTAGGGGAGCGTGAGCACCTCGGCGCCGTCGGGCGTCACCAGGAGCGTGTGCTCGAACTGAGCGGTGCGCGAGCGGTCGCGCGTGACCGCCGTCCAGCCGTCGTCCCACAGGTCCCAGTCGATCCCGCCCCGCGTCAGCATGGGCTCGATCGTGAACGTCATGCCGGCCTGGATCACCGTGTCGGCCGACGGGTCGTCGTAGTGCGGCACCACCAGCCCGTCGTGGAAGGCCGGCCCGACGCCGTGGCCGGTGAAGTCGCGCACGACGCCGTAGCCGAACCGGCGGGCGTAGGCCTCGATGACCCGGCCGATCACGTTGATCTGGCGACCGGGGCGCACCGCCCGGATCGCCCGCGTCGTGGCCTCGTGCGTGCGCTCGACCAGCAGCCGCGACTCCTCGTCGACCTCGCCCACGAGGTAGGTCTTGTTGGTGTCGCCGTGCACGCCGTCGACGTACGCGGTGATGTCGATGTTGACGATGTCACCGTCCTCGAGCCGGCGGTCGTCGGGGATGCCGTGGCAGATGACCTCGTTGACGCTGCTGCACAGGCTCTTGGGGTACTCGCGGTAGCCCAGCGTCGACGGGTACGCGCCGTGGTCGCACAGGAACTCGTGGCCGACCCGGTCGAGCTCGTCGGTGGTGACGCCCGGCGCGATCGCCGCCTCGACGGCGTCCAGCGCCTGGGCCGCGAGGCGTCCGGCCACCCGCATGCGCGCGATCGTGTCCTCGTCGCGCACCAGTGGCCCGCGGTAGGGGAGCGGCGCGGGCTGCCGACGTACTCCGGACGCTCGATCGACGCGGGCACGGGGCGCGGGGCGGACACGGTTCCGGGCTGGATCGGGGTCACCCGGCGAGCCTACCGAGCGGCGTCCGGCCGCCGCCTCGGGCAGGATGGCGCCATGAGCGACTCCGGCCCCTTCTACTTCTGCCTCAAGCACCACACGGTCGAGGGCAAGGACGGCTGCAAGGCGGCCGACCGGCTCGGGCCGTACGACTCCCGCGAGGCCGCGTCCCACGCCCTAGAGACCGCCGAGGAGCGGACGAAGGCGTGGGACGAGGACCCGCGCTGGAAGGACGACTGAGGCTCAGGCCTCGAACGAGTGCTCCGCGGCCGGGAACGTCCCGGCGGCCACGTCCGCCGCGTACTCCTGCGCCGCGGCCAGCATGACGCCGTGCAGGTCGGCGTACTTCTTGACGAAGCGGGGCGCCCGGCCGGTGCGCAGGCCCATCATGTCCTGCCAGACCAGGACCTGGCCGTCGCAGCCGGACCCCGCGCCGATGCCGATCGTGGGGATGTCGAGCGCCTCGGTCACCTGGGCGGCGACCGGCGCGGGCACCATCTCCATGACGATGCTGAACGCGCCGGCGTCCTGGAACGCCTTGGCCTCCTCGATGAGGCGCTGGGCGGCGTCGCCGCGCCCCTGCACCCGGTAGCCGCCGAGGTTGTGCTCGGCCTGCGGGGTGAAGCCGATGTGGGCCATCACCGGCACGCCGGCGTCGGTGAGCAGCTTGACCTGCGGCACCATCGCCAGGCCGCCCTCGAGCTTGATGGCGTGGGCGTTGCCCTCCTTCATGAACCGAGCGGCGGTCTCGAACGCCTGCTGCGGCGAGCCCTGGTACGAGCCGAACGGCAGGTCGGCGACCACGAGGGCCCGGCGCGCCGAGCGCGTCACGGCCCGCACGAGCGGGATCAGCTCGTCCACGGTGACCGGCAGCGACGTCTCGTTGCCGAAGACGTTGTTGGACGCCGAGTCGCCGACCAGCATCACCGGGATGCCGGCCTCGTCGAAGACCTGCGCCGTGTACTGGTCGTAGGCGGTCAGCATGGCGAAGCGCTCGCCCTGCTGCTTCCACTGGCGCAGGTGGTGGGTGCGCACCTTGCGCACGCCGGGGTCGCTGGTCGCGGGGCCGCCGTACGGCGCCGGCTCCTCGGCCTGGATGTCGTTCATGGATGCTCCTTGCGTCTCTCGCGGCCCGGTCGGGTCCACGGATCGGCTCCAGCCTGGCACACCCGCGCCGGGGCACGACCCGAGACCCGGGTCACACCTCGCGCGCGCCGTCAGGCGTGCTCGCGCCAGCGGTTCGTGATGGGGACGCGGCGGTCGCGGCCGAAGTTGCGGCGCGAGATCTTGGGTCCCGGCGGGTACTGGCGGCGCTTGTACTCGGCCCGGTCGACCAGGGTGACGACGCGCTTGACCACCTCGGGGTCGAAGCCCTCGGCGAGCACGTCGTCGTAGCCCAGGTCGCGCTCCACGTAGGCGTCCAGGATCGCGTCGAGCACCTCGTACGGCGGCAGCGAGTCCGAGTCCAGCTGGCCGGGCCGCAGCTCGGCCGACGGCGGCTTCGCGATCGCGTGCTCGGGGATCGGTGGCTGGAGCCCCTGCGCCTCGGCGTGGGCGTTGCGCCACCGCGACAGCTCCCACACCAGCGTCTTCGGGACGTCCTTGAGCGGCGCGTAGCCGCCCACGGCGTCGCCGTAGATCGTCGAGTACCCGGTCGCCAGCTCGGACTTGTTGCCGCACGCGAGCACCAGGTGGCCGTCGCGGTTGGACAGGGCCATCCAGATGTTGGCGCGGATGCGGGCCTGGAGGTTCTCCTCGGCCAGCCCCTCGAGGTCGAGCAGCTCCTCGTAGGAGTCCAGGATCGAGGCGATCGGCACGGTGTCGAGCCGCAGGCCGGTGCGGCGCGCCAGCTCGGCGGCGTCGCTCCTGGAGTGCTCGGTCGACCAGGCGCTGGGGTTCGAGACGCCGAACACGCGGTCGGCCCCGAGGGCGTCCACGGCGATGGCGCCGCACAGCGTCGAGTCGATGCCGCCGGACAGGCCCATGAGCACCGAGCGGAAGCCGTTCTTCTCGACGTAGCCGCGCAGCCCGGTCACCAGGGCGAAGTAGCGCTCGCCGAGGTCGTCCAGGCGCTCGCGGACCTCGGCCGGACGCGGCTCGTAGGCAGGCAGCGGCTCGGACGAGACGATGGTGCGCTCGATCTGCAGCCCGCCGAAGGACTCCTCGGGGTCGGGCATGCGCGGGGTGGCGGCGGGCAGGTCGAGGTCGACGACGAGCAGCTCCTCGGCGAACTGCGCGCCGCGGGCCAGCACGTCGCCGTCGGGTCCGACGACGATCGAGTCGCCCTCGAAGACGAGCTCGTCCTGCCCGCCGACGGTGTTGACGTAGGCGACGGTGCAGGCGCCCTCGCGCGCCCGGCGCGCGACCAGCTCGTAGCGCACGTCGTCCTTGTTCGCCTCGTAGGGCGAGCCGTTGGGGACGACGAGCAGGGACGCCTCGGCGGCGCGGGCGGCGGCCGACGGGCCCTCCTGCCAGATGTCCTCGCAGATGGCGAGCGCGACGTCGACGCCGTGCACCTGGACGACGTTGATGGTGTGGCCGGCCACGAACGTGCGCATCTCGTCGCCGACGCCGTAGTTCCACAGGTGGTGCTTGGCCTGGCGGGCGACGACACGTCCGCCGTGCAGGACGGCCACGGCGTTGGTCGGGGCGTTCTTGGGCACGCCCGGTCCGTCGGCGACGCCGTCGGCGCGGTCGAGGTACCCGACGTACACGACGAGGCCGCCCATGCCCTGCGCCTGCAGGTCGCCGGCCAGCGCCTCGACGAGCTCGCGCGAGGCCTGGATGACCGAGGCGCGCATCGCGAGGTCCTCGATCGGGTAGCCGGTGAGCATCATCTCGGGGAAGACGACGAGGTGGGCGCCCTCGGCGGCGGCCTCGCGGCAGCGGTCCAGGACGATCTTCGCGTTGCCCTCCAGGTCGCCGACGACGGCGTCCACCTGGGCCAGGGCGATTCTCAGCTGTGGCACCCGGCCAGCGTAGTGGCGCACCACGGACGTCCGCCCGCCGTGCACGCGCCGGCCGGGCCGCGGTCAGCTGAAGGTGTCGATCGCCCGGCGCAGCGACAGCACGACGCTGTCGACCAGCAGCTGCTGGTGGGTCTCGTGGACGCGTGCCTCCAGCAACGCGGCGAGCTGGGCGTCGGCCGCCTCCAGCCGCGGGTCGACCTCACCGCCCTCGCCGTAGGCCTCGAGCGCGTCGGCACGCGGTGCATGGCCCCGGCGAGCGGCTCGCGGACGTCGTCGCTGAGGTCGTCTGGGCCGCAGGGTCGCCCGGGACGCCGTGCGGCCGCAGCAGCAGGTCGCTGACGTCGGCCATGAGGAACGAGATGCGGTCCAGGCCGTCGGCCTCCGCGGACAGGGTGGTCAGGGCGGTCGTGTGGCGCCGGGCCCGCGCGTTGGCGGTGAGTGACTCGTGGACCCGGGACACCGCCTCGCTCATCTCGGTGCGGGCCCGGCGCAGGTCGGACTGCTGCTGGTCCCACTCGTCGATCGGGGGGAGCTCGTGCGTCACCATCAGGTCGGCGATCTCGTGCAGCTGCTCGGCGAGCACCGACCGGGCCCGGCTGACGGCGGCGCGTGCGGGCGCCAGGGGCAGGGGAGGGGCGACCATGTTGACCAGGATGCCGATCAGGGCGCCGAACAGGGTGAGGCCGCCGTAGGCGCCGATGAACTGCGCGTCGCCGTGGCCGATGATCAGCGTGAAGACCGCCGCCGTCGGGGCCCAGCCGCCCATGGCGCCCAGGGGACGCCACCCGGCCACGCTCACCGACAGGGCGACGACGATCGCCAGGGTCAGGGCGGCCAGGTCGTCGCCCGTCGCCGCGCCGACGAGCCACGCGACGACGCCGCCCACGACGATCGCCCCGACCGCCTGCAGCGACTCGCGCACGGAGCCGGCCAGGGTCGAGGTCGTGGCGATGATGGCGCCGAACGGCGCGTAGTACGGGTAGTCCTGGGACCCCGGGACGAACCGCACGAGGGTCCAGGCGATCGCGGACGCCGCGGCGGCCCTCAGCGCGAGGGCGATCCGGGGATGCTCGGTCCACCGGTCCAGGAGCCATCTGCGTGCCGTGTGCATCCCGCCACCGTGGCACGGGCCACCTGACGCGGCACGTCGCTCGCGGTCGTCCACGGTGCCGAGGCACCCCCGAAACATCCCGGTAACACGTCCCGTAGAGACTGTGCCCATGGGTAAGCAAGAGGACTTCGTGCTGCGCGCGATCGAGGAGCGCGACGTGCGCTTCGTCCGCCTGTGGTTCACCGACGTGCTGGGCTCGTTGAAGTCGGTCGCGATCGCCCCGGCCGAGCTCGAGGGCGCCTTCGACGAGGGCATCGGGTTCGACGGCTCGGCGATCGAGGGCTTCGCCCGGGTGCACGAGGCCGACATGGTGCTCAAGCCCGACCCGGCGACGTTCCAGCTGCTGCCGTGGCGCGGCGAGACCCCGGCGACGGCGCGCATGTTCTGCGACATCCACATGCCCGACGGCAGCCCGGCGTACGCCGACCCGCGCTTCGTGCTGAAGCGGACGCTGCAGAAGGCCGCCGACGCCGGCTTCACCTTCTACACGCACCCCGAGGTCGAGTTCTACCTGTTCAAGGACAAGCCGGCCGCCGGCCAGGTGCCGGTGCCGGTGGACGACAGCGGCTACTTCGACCACACCGCCCAGGGCGCCAGCCAGGACTTCCGTCGCGAGGTCATCGGGATGCTCGAGCACATGGGCATCTCGGTGGAGTTCAGCCACCACGAGGGCGGCCCGGGCCAGCAGGAGATCGACCTGCGCTACGCCGACGCGCTCTCGATGGCCGACAACATCATGACCTTCCGCACCGTCGTGCGGGAGGTGGCGCTGAGCCAGAGCAAGTGGGCCACGTTCATGCCCAAGCCGTTCACCGAGCACCCCGGCTCGGGCATGCACACCCACGTCTCGCTGTTCGAGGGCGACGAGAACGCCTTCTACGAGGCCGGTGCCGAGTACCAGCTGTCGCAGACCGGACGCTCGTTCATCGCCGGCGTCCTGCGCCACACGCCCGAGATCACCGCGGTCACGAATCAGTGGATCAACTCCTACAAGCGCCTGGCCGGCGGCGGCGAGGCCCCCAACTACGTGTCGTGGGGCCACAACAACCGCTCGGCGCTGGTGCGCGTGCCGATGTACAAGCCGCACAAGAGCGGCTCGGCGCGCATCGAGCACCGCGGCATCGACTCCGCGTGCAACCCCTACCTGGCCTTCGCGCTCATCCTGGCCGCCGGCCTCAAGGGCGTGGAGGAGACGTACGAGCTGCCGCCGGAGGCCGAGGACGACGTCTGGGGCCTCAACGACTACGAGCGCAAGGCGATGGGCATCGACCCGCTGCCGCGCGACCTGGACGAGGCGATCCGGCTCATGGAGTCCAGCGAGCTGGTGGCCGAGACGCTCGGCGAGCACGTCTTCGACTTCTTCCTGCGCAACAAGCGGGTCGAGTGGGAGGCCTACCGCGCGCAGGTCACCCAGTTCGAGCTCGACCGCATGATGCCGTTGATGTGAACGGCTCCCGGCACCCGGACGTCGCCCGCCGCGCCTGCGCGCCGTCGGTAGGGTGCAGCAGATGGTGACCCAGGCGCGCGTCGAGTCCCTGGCCCGCAAGGGCTTCCGCTCCCCGGACGAGGCGGTGGCCCGGCTCGCGGAGCTGGCCCCCGTGCCCGAGGACCTCGTCGACGCCGTC
>NZ_JBNFNZ010000067.1:0-7804 GCF_057364525.1 Aeromicrobium sp. PFPM2_SD2 | reverse complement strand
GACCGTGGCCGGCCCCGAGCGTCAGCTCGCCGTCGTCCAGCGGCTTCGCACCGGATGCCGCCGCGGCCGCGCAGCGCCCGGTGCGCCCCGTCGGCGTAGACGACGTTCATCCACGCGCACGGGTTGGCCGGCGTGAGCGACCGGAACCGGATCGGTCCCTGCCCGGTGTCGAGGGTGAACTCGTGACGGGCGAGCGCGTCGACGTCCAGCCCGCGGGTCACCACGTTGCGGCGGGCGAGCATCGGGTCGAACGGGCCCGCGCCGAGCTCGCCCTCGAGCCACGCCAGCGACTCGGCGGCGATGATCGTCATGGTCGCGTAGGTGAACCGGCTGCCGAAGTAGCGGTCGCCGACGATGCCCTTGTGCGCCCGCACCCGGACGCTCTCGCGCTCCTCGGGGCCGGCGGCCGGCTTCAGCCCGTCCGCGGGACGTCCGTCCATGCGGTTGCGCGGGGCGGACAGCAGTCCCACCACCTCGAGCTCGCCATGCCCCGACCCTAGCCCGCGTCCCAGGGTCCGATCAGGACGATTCCGTACTCCCGGCGGTCACCTGCGGGGTCTAGCGTGACGCCTGACAGCCGACGCCCAGGAGACCCCCGATGACCGCTGCCGCCCCCGTCACCCCCACCGTCGCCGCCCGCGCCACCGACCTGACCAAGGTCTACGGCTCGCGCGACGCCGAGGTCCGCGCCCTCGACGGCGTGTCCCTCGACGTCCACGCCGGCGAGTTCACCGCCGTCATGGGCCCCTCGGGCTCGGGCAAGTCCACCCTCATGCACTGCTTCGCCGCCCTCGACACCCCGACCTCGGGCTCGGTGACGATCGGCGACACCGAGCTCTACGCGCTCAAGGACAAGGCGCTCACCGAGGTCCGCCGCGACCGCATCGGGTTCGTCTTCCAGGCGTTCAACCTCGTGCCCACGCTGACCGCGCGCGAGAACATCCTGCTGCCGCTGTCCATCGCCGGCAGCAAGCCGGACGCGGAGTGGTTCGACCGCGTCATCGAGGCCACCGGCCTGGCCGACCGGCTCGGCCACCGCCCCTCGGAGATGTCCGGCGGCCAGCAGCAGCGCGTCGCCTGCGCCCGCGCCCTGGTCAGCCGGCCCGAGATCGTCTTCGCCGACGAGCCCACCGGCAACCTCGACTCCACGTCCGGCGCCGAGGTGCTGGGCTTCCTGCGCCGCAGCGTCACCGAGTTCGGCCAGACGATCGTCATGGTCACCCACGACCCGGTCGCCGCGTCCTACACCGACCGGGTCGTGTTCCTGGCCGACGGACGCGTGGTCGACGAGCTGCGCGACCCCACGGCCGAGAAGGTCCTCGAGCGCATGACGGCGCTGCAGACCCGCGCGATGGGCGGGCAGTGATGCGCAAGGTCACCCTCCGCAACCTGCTCGCGCGCAAGGTCCGCCTGCTGCTGAGCGCGTTCGCGATCGTCCTCGGCGTCGCGTTCGTCGGCGGCTCGCTCGTCTTCACCGACACGATCGACGCGTCCTTCGACGGCATCGCCGAGGGCTCGATCAGCGACGCCACCGTGCGTCAGGAGGGCGCGGGCTCCGAGAGCACGACCGGCGGCGGCTTCAACGTCGACGCCCGCCGCATCCCCGCCTCCGTCGTCGACGAGCTGGCGGCCCGCGACGGCGTCGCCCGGGCCGACGGGTCGGTCGACGGCCAGGGTCTGTTCGTCATCAAGAAGAACGGCAAGCTGCTCGGCGGCACCGGCGCCCCGACGCTCGCCTTCAACTGGACCGACGCCCCGAACACCCTCGGCGAGCCCACCGCGACCATCGTCGACGGACGCGCGCCGCAGCGCGCCGGGGAGGTCGTCCTCGACACCCGGGCCGCCGAGCAGGCCGACTACGAGGTCGGCGACACGGTGCGCATGGTCACCGCCGGCGACCAGCCGCAGATCGAGGCCGAGCTGGTCGGCACCGCCGAGTTCGCCGGCGGCGGGCTCGCGGGCGCCTCGCTGGTCTTCTTCGACACCGCCACCGCCCAGGACGTCTTCCTCGACGGCGAGGACGCGTTCACCACCATCGCGCTCACCGCCGACGACGGCGTCACCCAGCGACAGCTCGTGGACGCCGTCGAGCCCACCCTGCCCACGGGCCTGGAGGCGGTCACCGGCGACGAGCTGACCGAGGAGATCGAGGGCATCGTCGGGCAGCTGCTCGGCTTCCTCAACACCTTCCTGCTCGTCTTCGCCGGCATCGCCCTGGTCGTCGGCTCGTTCCTCATCGTCAACACGTTCTCGATCCTGGTCGCCCAGCGCAGCCGCGAGCTGGCGCTGCTGCGGGCGCTCGGCGCGTCCCGCGGCCAGGTGTCGCGCTCGGTGCTGACCGAGGCCGCCGTCGTCGGCCTGGTCGGCGCGACGCTGGGCCTGGCCGTCGGCTACGCCCTCGCGGCGGCGCTCAAGGCGCTGTTCGGCCAGTTCGGCCTCGACCTGTCCGGCACGACGCCTCGTGCTCGAGCGCGCCACCGTCGTCGTCTCGTACGTCGTGGGCCTGGTCGTCACGATGCTCGCCGCCTACCTGCCCGCCCGCCGCGCCTCGCGCGTCGCCCCGGTCGCGGCCATGCGCGACGACGTGGCGCTGCCCGAGTCGTCCATCCGCCGCCGGGTGCTGGCCGGCGCCGTCCTGGCCCTGCTCGGCGCGGTGCTCATGGCCACCGGTCTCAACGAGGTCGGCTCGCAGCACGCGCTGCAGGTCGGTCTGGGCGTCCTCGGCGTCCTGCTCGCGATCGTCCTGGCCGGCTCGGCGCTGGCCCAGCCGGTGCTGATCGCGTTCGGCGCCGTCTACGCGCGCCTGTACGGCACGGTCGGGCGCCTGGCGACCCAGAACGCCCGCCGCAACCCGCGGCGCACGGCGGCGACGTCGTCGGCGCTCATGATCGGCATGGCGCTGGTGACGACGATGTCGGTGCTGGGCGCCTCGGTGAACCGGTCGATCGACGCCGGCGTGGAGGAGCAGTTCACCAGCGACTACCTGATCTCCAACGCCGTCGGCCAGCCGTTCTCGCCCCGCATCGCCGAGGACGTCGCGAAGGTCGACGGGGTCGCGGTCGTCTCGGCCCAGCAGACGGTCGTCATGAAGGTCGACGGATCCGACACCTGGGCCACGGCGGCCGAGGCCGGCCCGCTCGACGAGATCTTCGACATCGAGTACCGCGACGGCGGTCCGGCCCGCCGCGACGGGGAGGTCGCGCTCAACGCCACGAAGGCGGGTCAGCTCGGCGTCGGCGTGGGCGACCGCGTCTCGCTCGAGCTCGGCTCGCGCGAGCAGGACGTGACCGTCTCGGGCGTCTACGAGGACACCTACGTCATCGGCAACGCGCTCGTCCCGCTCGCGACCGTCGAGGCGTCCCAGGTCGAGCGCGCCGACAGCGGCATCGCGATCGACGCCGAGCCCGGCGTCGACGTCCAGGAGCTCGGCGACCGGCTCGAGCAGGCCACGGCCGCCTTCCCCACCCTCACGGTGCAGAACCAGGAGGACTTCGCCGAGGCGCAGCGGGCGCAGGTCAACACGCTGCTGTACCTGATCTACGCGCTGCTGGGCCTGGCGATCGTCATCGCCATCCTCGGCATCGTCAACACGCTGGCGCTGAGCGTCATCGAGCGCACGCGCGAGGTCGGGCTGCTGCGGGCGGTGGGCCTGGGCCGCTCCCAGCTGCGCCGCATGGTCCGCCTGGAGTCGATCGCCATCGCGGTGCTGGGCGCCGTGCTCGGCGTCGCCGCCGGGCTGGTCTTCGGCACCGTGCTGCGCAAGGCGTTCGAGGACGACGGACTGACCGACCTGGCGATCCCCTGGCTGCGGCTGCTGCTCTTCATCGTCGTGGCCGCCGTCGTGGGCGTCCTCGCGGCGGTGGCGCCGGCGCGGCGGGCGGCCCGCCTGGACGTCCTCACGGCGATCTCCACCGCCTGAGCCGCGGGCGTCGCTGCCGGATGGATTTCGCCTCCGGCGGCGGCGTCCCGTAGGATTCCCAGGTTGCCTCCTGCGGGAGGTGCATGCAGTGACCCTCCTGCTGCGGAAAGTCCGTAGCCGTTTAGACCGAAGGAGGTGGAGTCACCATGCGTCCTTACGAGCTCATGATCATCCTCGATCCCGACCTCGACGAGCGCACGGTCGCGCCGAGCCTGGAGACGTACCTGAACCTGGTGCGACAGGACGGCGGTTCCGTGGAGAACGTCGACGTGTGGGGCAAGCGTCGTCTTGCCTACGAGATCAACAAGAAGTCCGAGGGCATCTACGCCGTCGTGAACCTGACCGCCACCCCGGCGACCGTCAAGGAGCTCGACCGTCAGCTCACCCTCAACGAGTCCGTCGTCCGCACGAAGGTCCTGCGACCCGACGCGAAGTGAGCCGCCCCGGCGCCGCGATGTGGATGAACCCTCGCGTCGTGTCGCCGGACTGCGCTTCACTGGGAACCCCGAACCCCTGAAAGGCTGGGCACCATGGCAGGCGAGACCATCATCACCGTCGTCGGCAACGTCACCGACGATCCCGAGCTGAAGTTCACCCCGTCCGGAGCGGCGGTCGCGAACTTCACCGTGGCCTCGACCCCGCGCACGTTCGACCGTCAGTCGAACGAGTGGAAGGACGGCGACACGCTGTTCCTGCGCTGCGCGGCCTGGCGCCAGCTGGCCGAGAACGTCGCCGAGTCCCTGCAGAAGGGCCAGCGCGTCATCGTCACCGGCGCGCTGCGCGTGCGTCAGTACGAGCGCCAGGACGGCTCGAAGGGCACCAGCGTCGAGATGAACGTCGACGAGGTGGGCCCCTCGCTGCGCTACGCGACCGCGAAGGTCACGCGCATCAGCCGGTCCGACAACGGCGGCGGCGGGTTCGGAGGCGGAAACGGTGGCGGCTTCGGCGGCAACAACGCCGGCGGCGGCCAGGGCGGTTTCGGTGGTGGCCAGCAGGCCCCCGCCGCGAACCCCTGGTCGACCCAGCCGGCGGCGCCGCAGGCCGACGCCTGGGGTGGCTCGAACGACGAGCCCCCGTTCTGATCGACACACACTCTTAAGACACACCAAGGAACATCATGGCCAAGCCTGTTGTCCGGAAGCCGAAGAAGAAGAGCAACCCGCTCGCGGCTGCCGGCGTCACCACGATCGACTACAAGGACACCGCGCTGCTGCGCAAGTTCATCTCCGACCGCGGCAAGATCCGCGCGCGTCGCGTGACCGGCGTCTCCGTCCAGGAGCAGCGCCAGATCGCCAAGGCGATCAAGAACGCGCGTGAGATGGCGCTGCTGCCCTACACGTCCACCACCCGCTGACTGGGAGAGGAGAACCCAGATGAAGCTCATCCTCACCCACGAGGTCTCGAACCTCGGCCAGCCCGGCGACATCGTCGAGGTCAAGGACGGCTACGGCCGCAACTTCCTGCTGCCGCGCAACTTCGCCATCCGCTGGACGAAGGGCGGCGAGAAGCAGGTCGCGTCCATCAAGGCCGCCCGCGACTCGCGTGCCGTGCACGACCTCGAGCAGGCGCAGTCCATCAAGGCCACGCTCGAGAACGGCACCATCAACCTGCCGGTCCGCGCCGGCGAGGGTGGCCGCCTGTTCGGCTCGGTCACCGTCTCCGACATCGCCGAGGCGTTCGCCGCGGCCGGTGCACAGGTCGACAAGCGCCGCATCGAGATCGGCAACCCGATCAAGGCCCTGGGCCCGCACACCGTCACGGTGCGCATCCACCCCGAGGTCAGCGCGTCCGCCACGCTCAACGTGGTCGCCGCCAAGTAAGGCCGCTTCGCTCGACGGCCGGTCACCCCGCGAGGGGTGGCCGGCCGTCGTCGTCCCGCGACCGGGAGAGGAGCTAGCAGTGACGACGACGGAGCCGGGCTCGCGCACCTTCAGCGTGCCGACGCTGACCGCGATGGTGGTCGGGTCGATGATCGGCGCCGGCGTGTTCTCGCTGCCTGCGAGCTTCGGCGAGGCGACCGGTGCGCTCG
This sequence comes from Aeromicrobium sp. PFPM2_SD2, assembly GCF_057364525.1. NCBI lineage: Bacteria > Bacillati > Actinomycetota > Actinomycetes > Propionibacteriales > Nocardioidaceae > Aeromicrobium > Aeromicrobium sp. PFPM2_SD2. The sequence continues at coordinate 1,856 of NZ_JBNFNZ010000067.1, read as the reverse complement.
GTGCCATCGTGGCCTGGCTGATCGCCGGGTCGGGCATCCTCATGCTGGCGCTGGTGCTGCAGAACCTCGCGGTGCGCCGTCCCGAGCTGGACGCCGGCATCTTCGCCTACGCCAAGGCGGGCTTCGGCGACTACGTCGGGTTCAACGCCGCGTTCGGCTACTGGGCGTCGGTCTGCGCGGGCAACGCCTTCTACTGGGTCTTCCTCACCACGACCCTCGGCGCGGTCGTTCCCGGACTGGGCGAGGGCGACACCGTGCTGGCCGTGGCCGTCGCGTCGGTCGGGGTGTGGGTGTTCGCCGCCCTCGTCCTGCGCGGCGTCCGGGAGGCCGCGGCCCTCAACCGTGTGGTGACCGTCGCGAAGGTCGTCCCGATCGCCGGATTCGTCGTGCTCGCGCTGCTCGCCCTCGACCTCGACGTGCTGAGGGCCAACCTGTGGGGCGGAGAGGCCGCCACGCCGAGCAGCCTGGCCGCCCAGGTCGGCGACACGTTGATCGTCACCACCTTCGTGTTCCTCGGGATCGAGGGAGCCAGCATGTACTCGCGCTTCGCGCGCCGCCGCGAGGACGTAGGGCGTGCCACCGTGCTGGGGTTCCTGAGCGTCCTGGCGCTGCTGTCCCTGGTCACCCTGAGCAGCTACGGCGTCGTGCCCCGCGCGGACCTCGCGGCGACGCGCCAGCCGTCCATGGGCGGCGTGCTGGAGCAGGTGGTCGGCCCGTGGGGTGGCGCCGCGGTGGGCGGCGCGGTCGTCGTGTCGGTGCTCGGTGCCTACCTCGCGTGGACGCTGATGGCGGCCGAGGTGCTGTTCGTGCCGGCCCGCGCGGACGACATGCCCCGGTTCCTGGTCCGGGAGCGCCGCGGCACGCCGACCGCGGCCGTGCTGCTGGCCAGCGTCTTCGTCCAGGGACTGCTGCTGCTGACCCTGCTGGCCGACGACGCGCTGGACCTGACCCTCGCGCTCTGCACGAGCCTGGCCCTCGTCCCGTACCTGCTGGCCACGGGATTCGCGCTGCGCATCGCTCGCACCGCCTCCGAGCGGGTCGTCGCGGCGCTCGCCGCCGGCTACCAGGTGGTGCTGATCGCCGTCGCCGGCTGGGAGTACCTGCTGGTCTCGTGCCTGGTCTACGCCCCGGCGGCCGCGCTGTACGTCCGCGCCCGGCGGGAGAACCGACGTCGCGTCTTCACCCCCGCCGAGGCGGTGCTGTGCGGGGTGGTCGTGCTGGGTGCCGCCGCCGCACTGGCCGGTCTGGTGACCGGTCGAGTCGACCTCTAGCGGACGCCGAGCACCATCCAGCGGTCGCCGCGCTGGCGCAGGTGCAGCACGACCAGGCGGGCCGCGATGAACCCGCCGTACGCGCACCACAGGCCGACCAGCCCGGTGCGGCCCAGCACGACGGCCAGCGGCGCGTACACGGCCAGGACGACCAGGCCGGCCCAGGCCAGGTAGGTGCCGTCGCCGGCGCCGATGAGGATGCCGTCGAGCACGAACACCACGCCGGACAGCGGCTGGATCGCCGCGACCACCAGCAGGGCGGGGAGCAGCGCGTCCTGCACCCGCGTGTCGGGCGTGAACAGCGGCGGGAGGAGGACCGCGGTGGCGGCGAGCAGCACCGCGGCGACGACGCCGGCTCCCGCGCCCCAGGCCATGAGCCGCGACACGATCGAGCGGGTGCCGGGTGCGTCCCCCTCCCCCAGGCTCGTGCCGGTCATCGTCTGCCCGGCGATGGCGAGCGAGTCGAGCACGAAGGCGAGCAGCGAGACCACGGTCGCGGCGATCTGGTGCGCCGCCAGGGCGGCGTCGCCGAGCCCGGCCGCCACCGCGGTGGCCAGCACGAGGGACGCCCGCAGGGTCGCGGTG
>NZ_JBNFNZ010000066.1:0-7841 GCF_057364525.1 Aeromicrobium sp. PFPM2_SD2 | reverse complement strand
CGCGCAGCCGCGTGGCCGGGCGGGTGACGGTGACGGCGACCTGCGCGGAGGCGTGCCGGCAGTGTTGGCGGTGCTCACGCGGTAGACGGACGTGCCGAGGGCCGGCTTGACCGTGACGCGTCCGTGGGTCGCCTTGACGCCGCGCCAGGCGCCGGACGCGGTGACGCGGTCGGCACCGGTCGAGGTCCAGGTCAGCGTGGTGGACTGGCCGCGGCGCAGCTCGGTGCGCCCGATGCTCAGCTTCACGGTGGGCTCGGCGACGGTGGGCGGCGTGGACCGGACGGGGGCGGTCTCGGCCGACGTCACCGTCGCGTCGGTGTAGCCGGTCAGGTGCGCGGTCACGCGGACGCTGATCCGCGCGCCCGCCTGGGCAGCCGCCAGCACGAACGTGGACGACGTCGCGCCGGGGATCTCGTGGCCGCCGGCCAGCCACTGGTAGTCCACCGACGACGGCGTCGGATCGATGCTGCCGGCCGTGGCGGTCAGCGTCTGCCCGACCTCGGCCTCGCCCCCGACGGCGGGAGCCGGCGGGGTGGTGAACGTTGGGGGCGTGACGACGACGGCCAGGCTGTCGTGGGGGCCGGCGTCGAAGGCGGTGACACGGGCACCATGCGGCAGCGTCGGCATCGGGACGGTGGACCACGGCTCGTAGCCCCATGTGGTCAGGCTGTCGTCCTCGGTGAGGGCCAGGGAGTACTCGCCGCCGGCGGAGATGGCGGTCGTCCTGCCCATCACCGAGCTCGGCACGTCCGTCTGGCCGAGGTCGTGCCGGCCCCAGGCGACGACGTCCCCGTCGTCCGTCAGCGCCAGCGAGAACGAGGCGCCGGCAGCGATGGCGACGACGGTCCTGCCGGTCAGCGACGCGGGGACGCTGGACTCTCCGAAGTAGTTCGAGCCCCAGGCCGTCACCCCGCCGTCCTCGTCGAGGGCGAGCGAGTGGGAGCCACCTCCCGCGACGGCGATGAACCGCTTCGTCGCCGTCGGCGCGTTGGTCTGTCCGCGCTCGTTGTTGCCCCAGGCAACCACGTCGCCGTCCTCGGTGAGGGCCAGGACGTGCTCGGTGCCGGCATCGATCTGGACCACCTTGCGACCGGCCAGGCTGCCCGGGACGTTCCGGAGGCCGTAGCCGTCGTAGCCCCAGACGGTGACGACCCCGTCGTCGGTGAGGGCCATCGAGGGCAGGGCGCCCGCGGAGACGGCCACGACCTTCTTGCCGTCCAGCGACGCCGGGACGTCGGCCTGGCCGTGCGGGTTGGAGCCCCAGCCGGTGACGACACCGTCCGCGGTCAGCGCGAGCGAGTGCCACGATCCGGAGGCGACGGCCACGACGGACTCGCCGCTGAGGGACGCGGGCACGGTGCTCGAGTCATGAGCGCCCCACGCGATCACGGAGGCCGGCGGCGTCGGCGCCGCCTGCGCCGGGGTGGCGACGAGGGCAGCGGGGCGGCGACGAGCGTCGTCCCGAGCAGGAGGGTGAGCAGGCGGCGAGCAGCGCGATGCATGGGGGTCCTTCGGGTTCGTGCGGGGGAGAGGCCCGCACGTACGCCCGAGCGGCGTGGTGCGGCAGGCGGTCCGAGGACGTCCTGCTGCGGCACCGCCGAGCCTAGGCGGCGTCGGCCCGCCGCGTGGCAGAACGCTCAACTCGGACCGAGTCTCACGCTGCGGTCGCCGTCCCAGCAGGTGGGACGCGCTGGGTACAGTCGCCAGCGTGCTTCAGATCGAGCGGGCCATCCACGACGCGATCGTCGAGCACGCCCGTCGCGACCACCCCGACGAGGCGTGCGGCGTGGTCGCCGGCGCGTACGGCTCGGACCTGCCCACCCGCCACGTCCCGATGCTGAACGCCGCGATGTCGCCGACGTTCTACGAGTTCGACTCGGCCGACCTGCTCGCGCTCTACCGCGAGATGGACGCCCGCGACGAGGAGCCGGTCGTGGTCTACCACTCCCACACGGCGACCGAGGCGTACCCGTCGCGCACCGACATCACCCTGGCCCAGGAGCCGAACGCGCACTACGTGCTCGTCTCCACCCGCGACGGCGCCCACGAGTCCGGGCCGGTCGACTTCCGCTCCTTCCGCATCGTCGACGGCGTCGTCACGGAGGAAGAAGTGCGCGTCGTGGAGCGTTACGACACCGACGAGTCCCCCCAGAAAGCGAAGTGACATGGCCATCGAGGTCCGCATCCCGACCATCCTGCGTCCGTACACCGGCGACCAGCGCGCCGTCGAGGCCGGCGGCTCCACCGTCGCCGAGCTGATCGACGACCTGGAGTCGCGTCACGAGGGCATCAAGGAGCGCCTGGTCGAGGACGGCGACGTGCGCCGCTTCGTCAACGTCTACGTCAACGACGAGGACATCCGCTTCACCGGCGGCCTGCAGGCCCCGGTCTCCGACGGCGACACCGTCGTCATCCTGCCGGCCGTGGCCGGCGGGTCCGTCGCCTCGCTCTGATGGCGCGGTTCGACTCGCTGCTGGCCTCCGTCGGCAACACCCCGCTCGTCGGGCTGCCGCGGCTGTCGCCGTCCCCGGACGTGCGGCTGTGGGCCAAGCTCGAGGACCGCAACCCCACCGGCTCGATCAAGGACCGCGCCGCGCTGCGGATGATCGAGGTGGCTGAGGCCGACGGCACGCTGCGTCCGGGCTGCACGATCCTGGAGCCGACCAGCGGCAACACCGGCATCTCGATCGCCATGGCCGCGCGGCTCAAGGGCTACCGCTGCGTGTTCGTCATGCCCGAGAACACCTCCGAGGAGCGGCGGCAGCTGCTGCGGATGTGGGGCGCCGAGATCGTCTCCAGCCCGGCGGCCGGCGGCTCGAACGAGGCGGTGCGGGTGGCCAAGCAGATCGCCGCCGAGCATCCCGACTGGGTGATGCTCTACCAGTACGGCAACCCCGCGAACGCCGAGGCGCACTACCGCGGCACGGCGCCGGAGATCCTGGCGGACCTGCCGGAGGTCACGCACTTCGTCGCCGGGCTCGGCACGACCGGCACCCTCATGGGCGCCGGCCGGTTCTTCCGCGAGCACAAGCCGGACGTGCGCATCGTCGCCGCCGAGCCGCGCTACGGCGAGCTGGTCTACGGCCTGCGCAACCTGGACGAGGGCTTCGTCCCCGAGCTGTACGACGCCTCGCTCATCGACAGCCGCTTCTCGGTCGGCCCGCGCGACGCGGTGCGCCGCGTGCGCGAGCTGCTCGACCAGGAGGGCATCTTCGCGGGCGTCTCGACCGGCGCGATCCTGCACGCCGCGCTCGGCCAGGCGGCCAAGGCGGTCAAGGCCGGGGAGAGCGCCGACATCGTCTTCGTCGTGTGCGACGGCGGCTGGAAGTACCTGTCGACCGGCGCCTACGAGGGCACCATCGACGAGGCCGAGGACGCCCTCGAGGGCCAGCTCTGGGCCTGAGCCCGTCCGCGGCCCGGGGCTCACTCCCGGGCGTGACCGTCCTGGGCGGCGATGAGGTCGCGGTACCAGGCGAACGAGTCCTTGGGCGTGCGCGCCAGCGTCTCGAAGTCCACGTGCACCAGGCCGAACCGCATGGCGTAGCCCTCGGCCCACTCGAAGTTGTCCATGAGCGACCAGTGGAAGTACCCGCGCACGTCCACGCCGGCGTCCATCGCGTCGCGCAGCGCCCGCAGGTGCGCCTCGGTGTAGGCGACGCGCCGGTCGTCGGCGACGCGACCGTGCTCGTCGGGCTCCTCGTTGAACGCCCCGCCGTTCTCGGTGATGTGGATCGGCGGCAGCGCGACGCCGTACCGCTCCTTCATCCCGACCAGCAGCTCGGTGAGCCCGTCGGGGCGGATCGGCCAGCCGAAGTCGCTGTGCTCGTCGCTGGGGACGTCGACGAGCGTGAACGGCAGGTCGTCGGGCAGCTGCGCCCCGTCCGACGCCGCCACGGCGTGCTCGCCGCCGGGCGCCGAGACGGCCTGCGGGTTGTAGTAGTTGACGCCCAGGAAGTCGATCGGCTGGTTGATCGTCGCCAGATCGCCGTCGCGCACGTCCGGCACGAGGTCCTCGAACCCGTCCACGCCCCACCGGCCGAGCAGCACCGGGTCGAGGAAGAGCCGGTTGTAGAGGGCGTCGAAGAACCCGGCGGCCTCGGCCGACTCCGGACGCTCGTCGCCGGGCCAGACCGGCACGTGGTTGTTCGCGATGCCGACGCTCGCCGCCCCGGCGGCCCGCAGCGCCTGGACGCCCCCCGGCCGTGGGCGAGCAGCTCGTGGACCGCCACCTGCAGGGCGCCGAAGCCGAGCTGCTTGCCCGGCGCGTGGCGCCCCGTGGCGTGCCCCATCATCATCAGCACGACCGGCTCGTTGAGCGTCATCCAGCGCGTCACCCGGTCGCCGAGCCGCTCGGCCACCACGTGGGCGTACTCGGCGAACCGGTCGGCGATCTCGCGCGTCTCCCAGCCGCCGCGGTCCTCCAGCGCCTGCGGGGTGTCCCAGTGGAAGAGCGTCACGCTCGGCTGGATGCCCTTCGCCAGCAGCGCGTCGACGAGCCGCTCGTAGAAGTCCAGCCCGCGCGGCTCGACGGTCAGCCCGTCGGGCATGACCCGGGGCCAGGCGACCGAGAACCGGTAGGCGTCCACGCCCAGGTCGGCCATGAGCGCGACGTCCTCGCGGAAGCGGTGGTAGTGGTCGCACGCGACGTCGCCGGTGTGCCCCTCGCGCACCGTGCCGGGACGCGACGCGAACACGTCCCAGGCGCTGGGGCCGCGGCCGTCCTCGGTCACGGCGCCCTCCACCTGGTAGGCGGCCGTGGAGACGCCCCAGACGAAGTCGGGGCCGAGCTGCAGGTCGGTCATGGCGTCAGTGTGCGGGCAGCCGGGATCACCGGCCGGACGCGACGCCCGCCACACCGGCGGCTCTCGCCTAGGTGCGGCCCGCCCGCGCAGGTACGCTCTCGGCTTGTGGCTGACGCACCCATCGGGATCTTCGACTCCGGCTTCGGCGGGCTCACCGTCGCCCGAGCCGTGCTCGACCAGCTCCCGCACGAGCCGGTGCTCTACCTGGGCGACACCGCCCGGCAGCCCTACGGGCCCAAGCCGATCTCGGCGGTGCGCGAGTTCGCGCTGGAGTGCCTGGACCACCTGGTCGACCAGGGCGTGAAGGCCCTCGTCATCGCCTGCAACTCCGCCAGCGCCGCCGTGCTGCGCGACGCCCGCGAGCGCTACGCCGTGCCGGTCGTGGAGGTCATCGTCCCGGCCACCCGCCGCGCCGTCCGCGCCACCCGCAACGGACGCGTCGGGGTCATCTGCACCGAGGCCACCGCCACGTCCCAGGCCTACGACGACGCGTTCGCGGCCAACCCGGACGTCGAGCTGTTCACCCAGGCCTGCCCGCGCTTCGTCGACCTGGTGGAGGCCGGCGTCACCAGCGGGCCCGAGCTGCTGGACGTCGCCCGCGCCTACCTCGCGCCGCTGCAGGCCGCCGACGTCGACACCCTCGTGCTCGGCTGCACGCACTACCCGCTGCTGACCGGCGTCCTGTCCTACGTCATGGGCGACGGGGTCACGCTCGTCTCCAGCGCCGAGGAGACGGCCAAGGACGTCTACGGGCTGCTCGTGCGCGAGGGCCTGGAGCGCGACCCCGCGCTGCCGGCGCCGCGCCACCGCTTCCTGACCACGGGACGACCCGAGGAGTTCGCCCGGCTCGGCCGGCGCTTCCTCGGCCCGGAGCTGGAGACGGTCGACCAGTTCGCGTGGCTGCGCCCGGAGGTGGTCTCGTGAGGCTGACGATCGTCGGGTGCGCCGGCTCCTACGCCGGCCCGGACTCGCCGGCCAGCTCCTACCTGCTCGAGGCCGAGCACGAGGGCGGCACGTACCGCCTGGTCATGGACCTGGGCAGCGGCGCGCTCGGCGCCCTGCAGCGCCACGTCGACCCGCGCGAGGTGGACGCCGTCGTGCTGTCCCACCTGCACCCGGACCACTGCATCGACCTGTGCGGGTTCTTCGTCTTCAGCAAGTACCACCCGACCGGCGCGCTGCGTCCGATCCCGGTGTGGGGCCCGGACGACACGGCCGACTACATGGCCCGCGCCCACGGTCCCGACGCGAGCACCGGCATGGACGACCAGTTCGACTTCCGCTCGTGGCGCACGGGGGAGCCGGTCGTCCTGGGCCCGTTCACCGTGACGCCCGTGCTCGTCGACCACCCGGTGCAGGCCTACGCGCTCAAGGTGCAGGCCGGCGGCGCGACGCTCGTCTACTCCGGCGACACCGGTCCGACGGAGGCGCTCGCGACGCTGACGGCCGGCGCGGACGTGCTGCTGTGCGAGGCGTCGTTCGTCGAGTCGCAGGAGAACCCGCCGAACCTGCACCTGACCGGGGCCGAGGCGGGGGAGTACGCCCGCCGCGGCGCCGTGAAGCGGCTGCTCGTCACCCACGTCCCGGCCTGGACCGACCGCGACGAGGTCGGCCGCGACGTGGCCAGCACCTTCGACGGCGCCTGGACGCTCGTCGAGGCGGGCCAGGTCTACGAGCTCTGACGCGTCCGGCCGGACGTCGGTGCGCCTGGGTAGGGTCGAGGCCATGACGACCCGCGAGGACGGCCGCGCCGTCGACGAGCTGCGCCCGATCACCCTGACCCGCCAGTGGCTGGACCACACGGCCGGCTCCTGCCTGGTCGAGTTCGGCCGCACGCGCGTGCTGTGCGCCGCGAGCGTCGAGCAGGGCGTGCCGCGCTGGCGCAAGGGCAGCGGCCTGGGCTGGGTCACCGCCGAGTACGCGATGCTGCCGGCCGCCACCCACGAGCGCTCCTCGCGCGAGTCGGTCAAGGGCAAGGTCGGCGGACGCACGCACGAGATCTCGCGCCTGGTCGGCCGCGCCCTGCGCGCGTCCATCGACCTCGAGGCGCTGGGCGAGAACACGATCATGATCGACTGCGACGTGCTGCAGGCCGACGGCGGCACGCGCACCGCGGCCATCACCGGCGCCTACGTCGCGCTGGCCGACGCCGTGGCCCACCTGAAGCAGCAGGGCGCCACGGTCGGCGAGCCGATCGTGGAGTCCATCGCCGCCGTCAGCGTCGGCATCATCGACGGCACCCCCATGCTCGACCTGCCCTACGTCGAGGACGTCCGCGCCGAGACCGACATGAACGTCGTCATGACCGGCAACGGCGCGTTCGTCGAGGTGCAGGGCACCGCCGAGGGCGCCCCGTTCGTCAAGGCCGAGCTGGACGCGCTCCTGGAGCTGGCGACCAAGGGCTGCGCCGACCTCACCCGCCTGCAGGCCGAGGCGCTGGCGCGATGAGCCCGCGCGTCGTCCTGGCGTCCAACAACGCCAAGAAGCTGGCCGAGCTGCGCCGCATCCTCGAGCCGCTCGTGCCCGGCGTCGAGGTGCTGGGCCTGGCCGACGTCGAGGCCTACCCCGAGCCGGCCGAGACCGAGCCGACCTTCGAGGGCAACGCGCTCATCAAGGCCCGCGCGTGCCGCGACGTCACCGGCCTGCCGTCGCTGGCCGACGACTCGGGCATCTGCGTCGACGCGCTCAACGGCATGCCCGGCGTGCTGTCGGCGCGCTGGAGCGGCGTGCCCAAGCACGAGGGCGGCGACGCGGCCAACAACCGTCTGCTGCTGGCCCAGCTGGCCGACGTCCCGGACGAGCGACGCGGTGCCACGTTCCGTGCCGCCGTCGCGCTGTGCCTGCCCGACGGCACCGAGATCGTCGAGCACGGCGAGATGCCCGGACGGGTGCTGCACGCCGAGCAGGGCGAGGGCGGGTTCGGCTACGACCCGCTGTTCGCCGCCGAGGGCCACGCCGTGTCGACCGCCGAGCTGACGCCCGAGCAGAAGGACGCCATCAGCCACCGCGGACGCGCGCTGGCGGCCATCGCCCCGCGCG
>NZ_JBNFNZ010000065.1:0-8033 GCF_057364525.1 Aeromicrobium sp. PFPM2_SD2 | reverse complement strand
CGGCCTGCGACGCGATCGCCGGGTCGCTGCGCGGCCTGTTCGACTTCTCCGGCGAGCACGGCGAGGCCCGCGAGACGCTCGCCGCGTGGGGTCTCGGATCGGTCGCCGCGCTGGTCGGCGGACGCCTCGCGGCCTGGCTCGTGGCCCGCCTCGCCTAGCCGCGAAGCACCCGGTCGCGGTGTGATCCAAGCCATTCCATGCCCGGTTTCCCGTCCTGTCACGCGTCGGTAACATTCGCAGCGGTGGGCCGCGCGCGACCGCGTCCGTGCGGTTGCCGCCCCGACCGTCGCGGTGCCGCACCTGGCGCCGCGTCCCGTGATCACAGGAGGGTCTTCGTGACCAAGATCGTTGTCGCAGTGAAGTACGTACCCGACGCGACGGCCGACCGGAAGTTCGAGTCCGACAACACCGTCGACCGCGAGAACGTCGACGGTCTGCTGTCCGAGCTCGACGAGTACGCCGTCGAGCAGGCGCTGCAGATCGTCGAGGCCGGCGAGGGCGAGGTGACCGTGGTGACGGTCGGCCCCGACGACGCTGCCGACGCGGTCCGCAAGGCGCTGCAGATGGGTGCCGACGCCGGCGTCCACGTCAACGACGAGGCGATCGCCGGCTCCGACGCGATCGCGACCTCGCTGGTGCTGGCCAAGGCGATCGAGAAGCTCGAGTACGACCTGGTGATGTTCGGCATGGCCTCGACCGACGGCTCGATGGGCATCGTCCCGACGCTGGTCGCCGAGCGCCTGGGCCTGCCCGCGATCACCTACGGCTCGGAGATCACCGTCGACGGCTCCACGGTCACGATCCGCCGCGACGGCGACGCCGCCTCCGAGACGATCACGGCCGAGGGCAAGGTCGTGGTGTCGGTGACCGACCAGTCCGGCGAGCCGCGCTACCCCTCGTTCAAGGGCATCATGGCCGCGAAGAAGAAGCCGGTCGACGAGTGGACGCTCGCCGACCTCGGCGTCGACGCCGCGCAGGTCGGCCTGGACGCGTCGTTCACGGCGGTCGAGTCGACCTCCCCGCGTCCGCCGCGCACCGCGGGCGAGATCGTCACCGACGAGGGCGACGGCGGCACCAAGCTGGCCGAGTTCCTCGCCTCCAAGAAGTTCATCTGAGAAGGAGCACCACCCATGACTGAAGTTCTGGTGGTCGTCGACCACGTCGACGGTGCCGTCACCAAGCCCACGCTGGAGCTCCTGACCCTCGCCGCGCGCCTGGGCGAGCCGTCGGCCGTCGTGTTCGGCGCCGGTGCCGAGACGGCCAAGGACAAGCTGGCCGAGTTCGGTGCGGCGAAGATCTACGCCTACGACGACGCGGTCTTCACCGACTACCTCGTCGCGCCCAAGGCCGAGGCCCTCGCGGCGCTCGTCGGCGAGGTCTCGCCGGCCGCGGTGCTGGTGCCCTCCACGACCGAGGGCAAGGAGGTCGCCGCGCGCGTCGCGCTCAAGACCGAGTCCGGCATCATCACCGACGCGGTCGACGTCGAGGCCGGTCCGGTCACGACGCAGAGCGTGTTCGCCGGCAACTACACCGTCACCTCCAAGGTCACCAAGGGCACGCCGGTGATCACGGTCAAGCCCAACTCGACCACGCCGCAGGCCGCCCCGGCCGCCGGTGAGGTCGTGGCGAGGACGGCCGAGGTCTCCGACGCCGCCAAGACGGCCAAGGTCACCGACCGCAAGCCGCGCGAGAAGTCCGGCCGTCCCGAGCTGGCCGAGGCCGCGATCGTCGTCTCCGGCGGCCGTGGCACCGGTGGCGACTTCTCCGAGGTCGAGGCCCTGGCCGACGTCCTCGGCGCCGCCGTGGGCGCCTCGCGCGCCGCGGTCGACTCCGGCTGGTACCCGCACACCTTCCAGGTGGGCCAGACCGGCAAGACCGTCTCGCCGCAGCTGTACGTCGCCAACGGCATCTCCGGTGCGATCCAGCACCGCGCCGGCATGCAGACGTCCAAGACGATCGTCGCGGTCAACAAGGACGAGGAGGCGCCGATCTTCGAGCTCGTCGACTTCGGCGTCGTGGGCGACCTCAAGTCGGTGCTGCCGCAGGCCACCGAGGAGATCACCAAGCGCAAGGGCTGAGCCCCTCACGCCTCGCGGGCCCCGGTGGATCATCCACCGGGGCCCGCGTGCGTCCTGGCCCGTCCGGACCACGTCCGGGCCACCCGGACGTTCGATTACAAATCGGTTGCATGGCCCGTCGCGGCTAGGACCCGGCGTGGGCGGGGTGATAGTCATGAACGGATGCACGGCTGTGCAGCAACCTGACACAGGAGGAAACATGCGACTCTCCCGGCGTACGCGCCTCGCGGGTGTGGCATTGGTGGCCGCGGCGAGCCTGACGCTCACCGCCTGCGGTGGCGACTCGGGCGACGAGTCCTCGTCGAGCAACCAGGTCATCACCGTCGACGGCTCCGAGCCCCAGAACCCGCTGGTGCCGAGCTCGACGAACGAGACCGGCGGCGGCAACGTCATCGACGAGCTCTTCGCGGGCCTGGTGGCCTACAAGGCCGACGGCTCGGCCGTCAACGAGGTCGCTGAGTCGATCGAGTCCGAGGACAACAAGACCTGGACCGTCAAGCTGAAGGACTGGAAGTTCAGCGACGGCTCCGCCGTGACCGCGAACTCCTTCGTCGACGCCTGGAACTACGGCGCCTTCATCGACAACGCCCAGCTGAACGCCTACTTCTACTACCCGATCGCGGGCACCAACGAAGAGGGCAACACCGACAAGCTCGGCATCTCGGGCCTGAAGGTCGTCGACGACAAGACCTTCACCATCGAGCTCAAGCAGGCCGAGGCGGACTTCCCGTCGCGCCTGGGCTACTCGGCCTTCTTCCCGCTGCCCGAGGCCGCCTTCGGCCCCGACGGCAAGGTGACCAAGGAGTTCGGCGAGAACCCGATCTCCAACGGTCCCTACAAGATGGACGGCGAGGGCGCCTGGGAGCACGACAACCAGATCCGCCTGGTCCCGAACGAGAACTACGACGGTGAGCGCAAGCCCGAGAACGGCGGCCTGACCTTCAAGTTCTACACCGACCTCGACGCCGCCTACACCGACGTGCAGGCCGGCAACCTCGACGCGCTCAAGGCCGTCCCGGACAGCGCCCTGACGACGTTCGAGGACGACGACAACGTCCAGGCCGTCTCCGAGCCCGGCTCGGTCTTCCAGGCCTTCACGATCCCGCAGTCGCTCAAGCACTTCGGCTCGGACGAGGAGGGCAACCTGCGTCGTCAGGCCATCTCGCTCGCCATCAACCGCGAGGAGATCACCGACAAGATCTTCAACGGCACCCGTACCCCGGCCAAGGACTTCAGCTCCCCGCTGATGCCCGGCTTCACCGAGGACATCGAGGGCTCCGAGGTCCTGGGCTTCGACCCGGCCAAGGCCAAGCAGCTGTGGGCCGAGGCCGACAAGATCCAGCCGTTCTCGGGCAAGTTCCAGATCGCCTACAACGGTGACGGTGGCCACCAGGCCTGGGTCGACGCCGTGTCGAACCAGCTCAAGAACAACCTGGGCATCAACGCCTCGGGCAAGTCGTACCCGACGTTCGACGAGCTGCGCAACGACGTCACGAAGCGCACGATCAAGACCGCGTTCCGCAGCGGCTGGCAGCCCGACTACCCGTCGATCTACAACTACCTGGCCCCGCAGTACGGCACGGGCGCCGGCTCGAACGACGGCGACTACTCCTCCAAGGAGTTCGACACCCTGATCAACCAGGCCGCTGGTGCTCAGGACGAGGACGAGCGCTACAAGCTGTACGCCGAGGCGCAGGCCGTCCTCATGAAGGACCTGCCGTCCATCCCGCTGTGGTACTCGAACATCGCCGCCGCCGCCGCCAAGGGCGTCAACGGTGTCGAGTTCAACTGGCAGAACCTGCCCGAGTACCACAAGCTCACCAAGTAGTACCGGTCACACCGGCTCTGCAGAGCACACGCTGGGGGTAGCGACTCGTCGCTACCCCCAGCGGCTTATTGTGGACGCCGGCCCCGCCCGATCGGCGCGGTGCGCGTCCGCGGGTTCTCTCATCAGGAGGCAGCTGTGTGGTGGTACGTCGGAAAACGACTACTGCAAACAATCCCCGTCATCCTCGGGGCCACGTTGATCATCTACGCCCTGGTCTTCGCCCGGCCCGGTGACCCGATCGCCGGCCTGTTCGGCGACAAGCCGATCAACGAGGGCGTCAAGGCGCAGATCGAGGAGCAGTACAACCTCGACAAGCCCTTCCTCGTGCAGTGGCTGCTGTTCCTCAAGGGAGCGGTCACCTTCGACTTCGGCACCTCCTACACCGGACGCCCCGTGATCGACATGGTCCAGCAGGCGTTCCCGGTCACCGTCACCCTCGCCGTCATGGCGCTGCTGATCGAGATGGTCCTGGGCGTCATCGCCGGCACCATCGCCGGCCTGCGCCGCGGCGGCCTGTTCGACTCCACCATGCTGGTGACGTCGCTCGTCGTCATCGCCGTCCCGATCTTCGTCTTCGGCTTCGTCCTGCAGCTGATCTTCGGCGTGAAGCTGGGGTGGGTGCCACCCACGGTCGGCGGCGACTGGTCGGTGGGCAAGCTGATCCTGCCGGCCTTCGTCCTGGGCCTGGTGTCCTTCGCCTACGTGCTGCGCCTGACGCGCACGAGCGTCGCGGAGAACCTGTCGACCGACCACGTCCGCACCGCGCGGGCCAAGGGCCTGTCCGAGGGCCAGGTGGTCAAGAACCACGTCCTGCGCAACTCGCTCATCCCCGTCGTGACCTTCCTGGGCGTCGACCTCGGCGCGCTGATGGCCGGCGCGGTGGTGACCGAGAGCATCTTCAACATCCCCGGCGTCGGCAAGCTCGCCTACGACGCGATCAAGCGCGGCGAGAACCCGACCATCGTCTCGGTGGTCACGATCATGGTGCTGGTCTACGTCCTGGCCAGCCTGGTCGTGGACCTGCTGTACGCCTGGCTCGACCCGAGGATCCGTTATGCCTGAGACCGTCACCCGTCCCGGCCAGGAGCGCTTCGTCGCCCCGCTGGAGGAGACCCCGCTGCAGGACGTCGACTCGGTCGACCTGTCCGCCGCTCCCGAGAGCCAGTGGAAGGAGGCCTGGAAGCGGCTGCGCAAGAGCCCGCTGTTCTGGATCTCCGGCCTGCTGCTCGTCGTCATCGCGGTCGTGATCGCCTTCCCCGGCCTGTTCACGAACGCCGACCCGAACTACCAGGAGCTGGGCCGCAGCCTCGACCCGGCCACCGACGGCCACCCGTTCGGCTTCAACCGCCAGGGCGGCGACGTCTGGGCCCGGACGCTCTACGGGGCGCGCGCCTCGGTCGCGGTCGGCGTGCTGGCCACGGTGTTCGTGACCATCGTCGGCGTCATCACCGGTGCGATCGCCGGCTTCCTGGGCGGCTGGGTCGACTCGCTGATCTCGCGCCTGAGCGACATCTTCTTCTCGATCCCGCTGCTGCTCGCCGCGATCGTCGTCATCTCGATCATCAACAACGTCTGGCCCGACCGGCAGTTCTGGGGCTCGGTGATCGTGGTCGTCGGCGCCCTCGCGCTGTTCGCCTGGCCGCAGATCACCCGCCAGATGCGTGGTGCGGTGCTGTCGATCAAGAACCTGGAGTTCGTCGACGCCGCGACCGCCATCGGCGCCTCGCGCTGGAAGAACCTGGTGCGCCACATCGTGCCCAACGCCATGGCGCCGGTCATCGTCACCGCGACGATCACGCTCGGCGTGTTCATCGTGGCCGAGGCGACGCTGTCCTTCCTGGGCCTGGGCCTGCCGACCGACGCCGTCGTCTCCTGGGGCAACGACATCGCCGCGGCCCAGAACGAGGTGCGCTCGGGCCAGAACCTGCGCGTCATGTTCGTGCCCGCGACCGCCCTGGCGATCACCGTCCTGGCCTTCATCCTGCTCGGCGACGCCGTGCGGGAGGCCTTTGACCCGAAGGCGAGGAAGAAGTGAGCACCCGCTCCGAGGCGCGCGCCGCCAAGAAGAACCCGGTCAGCAGCTACGACCCCGCCGTCGACCCGCTGCTGGAGATCAAGGACCTGCACGTCGGCTTCCGCACGTCCAAGAAGGACGTCGTCCCGGCCGTCCAGGGTGCCAGCCTGACCGTGTACCCCGGCCAGACCGTCGCCATCGTCGGCGAGTCGGGCTCGGGCAAGTCGACCACCGCGCACGCGGTCATCGACCTGCTGCCGGGCCGCGGCGAGGTCACCGGCGGCCAGATCCTGTTCGAGGGTCGTGACGTCTCCAAGGCCCGCAAGGACGACATCGTCGCGATGCGCGGCTCGTCCATCGGCCTGGTGCCGCAGGACCCGATGAGCAACCTGAACCCGCTGTGGAAGGTCGGCTTCCAGATCAAGGAGGCGCTCGAGGCCAACGGCGTCGCCAAGGGCAAGGACGCCGACCGGCGTGTCGTCGAGCTGCTCGAGGAGGCCGGGCTGCCCGACGCCGAGCGCCGGGCCCAGCAGTACCCGCACGAGTTCTCCGGCGGCATGCGCCAGCGCGCGCTCATCGCGATGGGCCTGGCCGCGCGGCCGAAGCTGCTCATCGCCGACGAGCCGACGTCCGCGCTGGACGTGACGGTGCAGAAGCAGATCCTGGACCACCTGGAGATGCTCACCGGCGAGCTGGGCGTGGCCGTCCTGCTCATCACCCACGACCTCGGCCTGGCCGCCGAGCGCGCCGACCACCTCGTGGTCATGTACAAGGGCAAGGTCGTGGAGTCGGGTCCGGCGCTGGAGATCCTGCAGCACCCCGAGCACCCCTACACCCAGCGCCTGGTCTCCAAGGCCCCGTCGCTGGCCTCGCAGCGCCTCTCGACGCGCCGCGAGCGCGAGGAGGTCAAGGCCCAGGCCGTCCAGACCGCCGGCGAGATCGCCGCGGAGCTGGAGGTCGAGCCGGAGGTCGTCGGCGACCTGACCCACGACGACGTCATCACCGTGCAGAACCTGACCAAGGTGTTCAAGCTGCGCGGCAAGCGTCCGGGCCAGACCACCGACTTCACCGCGGTGGACGACGTGTCGTTCTCGCTGCGCCGCGGCACCACCATGGCGATCGTGGGCGAGTCCGGCTCGGGCAAGTCGACCGTGGCCCGGATGGTGCTGGACCTGCTCGAGCCGACGTCGGGCACCGTGCTGTTCGACGGCGTCGACGTGCGCACCCTCAAGGGCAAGGACCAGCTGCGCCTGCGCCGCCAGATGCAGCCGGTGTTCCAGAACCCGTACGCCTCGCTGGACCCGCTGTACTCGGTGTACCAGTCGATCGAGGAGCCGCTGCGCACGCACGGCATCGGCAGCAGGAAGGAGCGCGAGGCGCGCGTCCGTGACCTGCTCGACAAGGTGTCGCTTCCGGCGTCGGTCATGCCGCGGTTCCCCTCCGAGCTGTCCGGCGGCCAGCGTCAGCGCGTCGCCATCGCGCGGGCCCTGGCGCTGCAGCCCGAGGTCGTCATCTGCGACGAGGCCGTCTCGGCGCTGGACGTGCTGGTGCAGGCCCAGATCCTGGAGCTGCTCAACGAGCTGCAGGCCGACCTGGGGCTGAGCTACCTGTTCATCACCCACGACCTGGCCGTCGTCCGGCAGATCGCCGACGACGTCATCGTCATGGAGAAGGGCAAGGCGGTCGAGCAGGCCTCGGTCGACGAGGTCTTCAGCAACCCGCAGCAGGCGTACACGCGCAAGCTGCTCGACGCGATCCCGGGCGGGTCGATCGAGCTGGGTCGCTGACCCGCCGCCGCTGACCGACGGCCCGGCACCCCTGTGGGGGAGGGCCGGCGTCGGCGTCCGAAGGCGGTGCGTGAGGGCGGTCGGGGCTGACCCTCCACCTGCGGTCGAGAGTTGACCGAGTTCGAACACGCGTTCGATACTGGACCCATGGTCGCGTCGGTGGTGGAGGAGCTCCAGGCGCGGGTCGACCTCATGCAGGGACGTCCCGCCGCGCAGCCGGTCGCCACCCACCCGGCGCTGACCGGGCTGCTCGGCCTGCGCGCCGGCGGCACCTACACGGTCGACTCGGCCACCCTCGTGGGGCTGCTGCTGGCCGGCCCGTCGGC
>NZ_JBNFNZ010000064.1:0-8053 GCF_057364525.1 Aeromicrobium sp. PFPM2_SD2 | reverse complement strand
GCCACCCCTCGGCGAGCGCATCGTCGACGACGACGCCGAGGGGGTCGCCGCCGCCGACCGCGAGGCCGACCTGACGCCCGGCTCGCTGCCGGCCTTCCTGGAGCAGGTGGCCCTCGTGGCCGACGCCGACCAGCTGCCCGAGTCCGGCGAGGGCGTCGTCACGCTCATGACGCTGCACACCGCCAAGGGGCTGGAGTTCCCGATCGTCTTCCTGACCGGCATGGAGGACGGCGTCTTCCCGCACATGCGCTCGCTGGGCGACAACACCGAGCTCGAGGAGGAGCGCCGACTGGCGTACGTGGGCATCACCCGGGCGCGGCAGCGGCTCTACCTGACCCGCGCGACGGTGCGCTCGGCCTGGGGCGCGCCGTCGTACAACCCGGCCTCGCGCTTCCTCGACGAGGTGCCCGAGAACCTGGTCGACTGGCGACGCACCGGTTCCGCGCCGACGCAGTGGACCCCGTCGCAGCCCGCTGCGTCCTTCCGCTCGTCGACCGTCGCGGCCCGGCAGAAGAAGAAGGCAGCCGGGCCGATCGTCTCGCTGTCGCCCGGCGACCGGGTCACGCACGACAGCTTCGGCATGGGCAGCGTCGTCGTGGTCGAGGGTGCGGCCGAGAAGGCCGTCGCCACCGTCGACTTCGGCTCCCAGGGCGTCAAGCGCCTCCTGCTCCGCTACGCCCCCGTCCAGAAGCTCTAGCCCTCACCTCCCCGCGGCATCCGCCGAGATGTGTGAAGAAATGAACGTGCCTGCGCTCGCGCGAGGTCGACTTCTTCACACATCGCGGCGGACGCGGTCCCAGAGCGAGCCGAAGGACGGTCGCGGACCGCGGTAGCCGCGATGTGCGAGTGCCGCGTGCACGCGCCACACGACGGTCGCGGGACGGTCGAAGTCCGCGACGGTGACGACGATGAGCGTCCACCCGGCCGCCTGGATCCGTTCGCGTCGCAGGTGGTCCTTCTGCCGCTGGGCCGCGTCGCGCTCGTGGACCCAGCCGTCGTGCTCCACGACCACGTGCCACGCGGGCAGCACCAGGTCGCCCCGTGCGACCCACTGTCCCGCGGCATCGAGCACGTCGACGTTCGTCTCGGGCTCCGGCAGGCCGGCGGCGACGAGGAGGAGGCGGACGTCCGTCTCGCGGACCGAGCCCACGCGCGGGCGGACGAGCCGCGCCGCCTCGCGGGCCAGGACGACGCCGTCGAGGTGGTGCTCGTCGGAGTAGGCGACCAGACGCTCGGCGCGGGTGTGCCCGGCGCGGACGAGCGCGTCACCCGCCCGGACCATACGGCGGAGGCCGAGCAACGTCCCGCAGTCGACGAACGTCCGCTCCGGGCCGAGGCAGGCGAGCCCGCGCACCAGCCTCGGCGCCAGGGCGTGACGTCGTCGGTGGAGCCTCACCCCAGGCAGCTGGGTCTGGGACGTGCTGTCGGTGGACAGGTGCACGACGCCCGTCAGACGCTCGGTGCCCAGGAGCCAGTCGAGCGCCGTGACGTGGCTGAGCGCTGCGGTGCCCGGCGCCGCGAGCACCGCGGCCTCGAGCTGGAGACGCGGGGTCATCTCGGTGCCGGCGAGGCGCCATACCCCACGGTGGATGCGCACGAAGCGGGCGCCGCTCAGCATCCGGTCCGAGACGCCGTGGGCGCGAGCCGTGGCCGTGGTGAAGACACGACCGGCCAGGTGTGCAGGAGCTGGTGTCGCGGGCATGACCGCAGCGTGGGCGAGCATCCGCCCGTCCCGCCCGCGCTCGTCCCTCACCTGTGGACGCGCTGCCGGGAAATGTGAGGTTGTGAACCCTTCCGCGCCGCGAAGCGGTGCATTTCTTCACACTTCGCGGGGGAGCGGGGCTCGGGTGAGGGAACGGCGAAGGCCCCGAGCGGGGTGCTCGGGGCCTTCGGAACGAAGCGGGGGGGGGTTACGGGGCGACGCCGTGCTCCTGGAGGGCGGCGTAGGGGTCGACCGCGCCGCCGCCACCGGGGTGCACCTCGAGGTGCAGGTGCGGGCCGGTGACGTTGCCCGTGGACCCGGTGTAGCCGATGACGTCACCGGGGGCGACCTGGTCGCCGGGGCTGACGACGATGCGGCTCTGGTGGCAGTACCAGATCTCCGTGCCGTCCTCGAGGGTGACGACGGTCTTGTTGCCGTACGCGCCCTCGTAGCCGGCCGAGGTGACGGTGCCGCCGGCGACCGAGACGATCGTCGAGCCCGACGGTCCGGCGAAGTCCAGGCCGGTGTGGCGGCCGCTGGACCACAGGCCGCTGGACTGGTTGAAGCGGGCGGTGATGCGGTAGCCGGTGACCGGGAGGACCCAGCGGTTCAGCGCGAGGTCGTCGGCGCGGGCCTGGACGGCCTCACGGATCTGACGCTGCTGCTGCGCGACCTGGGCGGCGGCCTGCTCGGCCGAGACCGTGCGGTCGGCGCTGCGGCTGACGTCCACCGCGGAGTCGGTGTCGTTGGCGTAGGTCTGCGAGATCGCCGCGTAGCCGTCGCTCGGGAACGGGGACTCGGTCTGCGACGAGTAGGCCACCGAGCCGACACCGGCCGCGATCAGCGCCAGGGCGCCGGCCATCGCGGGGGACGGAAGGAGCTTCTGCCACGCGCTGCGCTGGGGTCGCGCGGCACGCTTGCCGGGGCCGGTGCTGCGACGCTCGCTCTCACGGACGTCGAGGCGGCGCTTGGGCGCAGGGGAGCTCACTCAGAAACCTTTCGGGGGCCAACAGGACCGTGTCGACCCTAGCCGACGGGTGGGCCGAACCGAAACCACTTTCAACCATCTGGGGGCCCAGGTCCCGGCCCGCCGCCTGGATCGGGGCCCGACTGTGCGAATCCTCACAACCGCGCGAAACGGCTCAGGTGTGCGTCCGGACGTGCTCGGCGACGGCCTGCGCGACCTGTGCCGCACGGTGCCGCACCACCCAGTGGCCGCCGTCCAGATCCAGTCGGGTGAGCCGCGGGGCCATGGCGGGCAGGTCCTCGTACAGCGCGGGGGACAGGAAGCGGTCCTGCCGTGGCACGACGAGCTGCACCGGCACGGACGTGTGGCGCAACGTTCCGGACGGCAGGCCCAGGTTCTGCCGGTACAGGTTGATGCCGTGCCGGACGTCCGTGCTGAACGTCGGGCCGAACTCCACCCGCTCGAGCCGCTCGATCGCCGCCCGCATCACGCCCGGGCCGGGACCGGTCGTCAGCACCAGCTCGGGCAGCAGCGGCACCTGGAAGGCGCCGACGTACCAGGACCGGCGGGCCTGGTCGGCGACCCGGCGGACCCGGCGGCGGCGCAGGTGGTGACGGAAGTAGTGGGCGAACAGGTCCAGCGGCGGCCCGCTGATCGAGGTGAACGACGCGAGCCGCCCGCGCAGCCGCGGTCGTCGGCCTCGGTGAGCACCGCCTCCCACAGCTGCACCGACCCCCAGTCGTGCCCGACCAGGTGCACCGGCCCGTGCGGGACCGTCGCGTCGAGGACGGCCACGAGGTCGTCCACGAGCCGCTCGCGCCGGTAGCCGTCGTGCCGGTCGGGCGCGGTCGAGCAGCCGGCGCCGCGGACGTCGTACGTCACGACGGTGAAGTCGGTCTGCAGGTGGGCGGCCACCGGCGCCCACACCCGCTGGGTGTCGGGGAAGCCGTGCACGAGCACGATCGCGGGACCCTCGCCCCGCACCCGGACGTCCAGCGTCACGTCGCCGGAACGCACCCGGCTGGTTCCCTCGGCCATGGACTCCACCCTGGCACGCCAGGGGCGCGACCGCTCGCGTGTGACCCACCTGACGAGCGTCCCCCGTCACGCAGGCGTTACAGTCGCGGAGGCCCATTTCTGGCCGTCGGGTCAGCCACCTGGGCGTTTCGACCAAAGGACGGACATCACCGTGGATTTGATGGAGTACCAGGCGAAGGAGCTCTTCGCCAAGCATGGCGTGGCGACGACCCTCGGCGTCGTCGTGCAGAGCGCGGACGAGGCCAAGGCCGCTGCGGAGCAGCTGGGCGGCGTCACCGTCATCAAGGCGCAGGTCAAGGCCGGTGGCCGTGGCAAGGCCGGCGGCGTCAAGATCGCCAAGACCGCCGACGAGGCGTTCGAGCACGCGTCCAACATCCTGGGCATGGAGATCAAGGGGCTCACGGTCAACCGTGTCCTGGTCACGCCGGCGACCCCGCCGGTCGAGGAGTACTACTTCTCCTTCCTGCTGGACCGCTCGAACCGCAGCTACCTGTGCATCGCGAGCGTCGAGGGCGGCGTGGAGATCGAGGAGGTCGCCAAGACCAACCCCGAGGCCGTCCGCCAGATCCCGATCGACGCCGGCACCGGCGTCGACGAGGCCAAGGCCCGCGAGATCGTCGCCGACGCCAAGTTCCCGGCCGAGCTGGCCGACCAGGCCGTGGAGATGATCCAGGCCCTGTGGAAGGTCTTCGTCGAGGAGGACGCCACGCTCGTCGAGGTCAACCCGCTGGCGCGCCTGGAGGGCGACAAGCTCGAGGCGCTCGACGGCAAGGTCTCGCTGGACGACAACGCCTCGGAGGTGCGTCACCCCGAGCACGAGGACTTCGTCATCCACGAGGAGGCGGACCCGCTCGAGGCCAAGGCCAAGGCCAAGGGCCTCAACTACGTCAAGCTCGACGGCGAGGTCGGCATCATCGGCAACGGCGCGGGCCTGGTCATGAGCACCCTGGACGTCGTGGCGTACGCCGGCGAGAAGCACGGCAACGTCAAGCCGGCCAACTTCCTGGACATCGGCGGCGGCGCGTCGGCCGAGGTCATGGCCAACGGCCTGGACGTCATCCTGGGCGACCCCCAGGTCAAGAGCGTCTTCGTCAACGTCTTCGGTGGCATCACCTCCTGCGACGCCGTGGCCAACGGCATCAAGGGCGCCCTGGAGCTGCTCGGCGACGAGGCCTCCAAGCCGCTCGTCGTCCGCCTGGACGGCAACAACGTCGACGAGGGTCGCGCGATCCTCAACGAGCTGAACCACCCGCTCGTGACGCAGGTGGAGACCATGGACGGTGCGGCCGACAAGGCCGCCGAGCTGGCGAACGGCTGAAGGGGCTGACATGTCGATCTTCCTGACCAAGGACTCCAAGGTCATCGTCCAGGGCATCACCGGCGGCGAGGGCTCCAAGCACACCGCGCGCATGCTCGCGGCCGGCACGAACATCGTGGGCGGCGTCAACGCCCGCAAGGCCGGCACGACCGTCACCCATACCGACGCCTCGGGCGCCGAGGTCGAGCTGCCCGTGTTCGGCTCGGTCGCCGAGGCCATCGAGAAGACGGGCGCCGACGTCTCGGTCGCGTTCGTCCCGCCGGCGTTCACCAAGGACGCCGTCATCGAGGCCATCGACGCCGAGATCGGCCTGCTGGTCATCATCACCGAGGGCGTGCCGGTGCAGGACTCCGCGGAGTTCTGGGCCTACGCGCAGGGCAAGAAGACCCGCATCATCGGCCCGAACTGCCCCGGCATCATCACGCCGGGCGAGGCGCTGGCCGGCATCACGCCGGCCAACATCGCCGGCAAGGGCCCGATCGGCCTGGTGTCGAAGTCGGGCACGCTGACCTACCAGATGATGTTCGAGCTGCGCGAGTTCGGCTTCTCGACCGCCATCGGCATCGGCGGCGACCCGATCATCGGCACGACGCACATCGACGCGCTCGAGGCGTTCGAGAACGACCCCGAGACCAAGGCGATCGTCATGATCGGCGAGATCGGCGGCGACGCGGAGGAGAAGGCCGCGGCCTACATCCAGGCGCACGTCACCAAGCCGGTCGTCGGCTACGTCGCGGGCTTCACGGCTCCCGAGGGCAAGACGATGGGCCACGCCGGCGCCATCGTGTCCGACGGTGCGGGCACGGCCCAGGGCAAGAAGGAGGCCCTCGAGGCCGCCGGCGTGAAGGTCGGCAAGACGCCGTCCGAGACCGCCGCCCTGATGCGCGAGATCCTGCAGTCGCTCTGACGCACTGACGCGAAGGGCCCCCACCGCCTCGGCGGTGGGGCCCTTGTCGTGCGAGGTGGCGGATGCTCGGCCGCCGGCGCGGCGCCTGCGCCTCGGACGCGGCGGTCAGCGGGCGTTGACGAGGCGCTGGCCGGCCCGCTCGAGCAGACGCTCGAAGGCCTCGCGCGGGATGTCGACGTCCTTGGACGTCGTCAGCGTCACCTGCGAGACGTAGCGGCCGCGCTGCACCAGGCCGGTGCGGTAGTACGCCTTGTTCCGCTTGCTGACCTCGAACACCATGCGCCACGTGCGCTGGCGCTGCTGCTCGGTCTTGCGACTGCCCTGCTGCGAGACGGTCGCGGCCAGGTTCTCGCGCGCGCAGCGCTCCATGAGCTTCTTGGACCCGTCGACCAGGTCGCGGGCGGCGTCCTCGTCCTTCAGGCGCACGAGGGTCTGCGCCACCGCGAACTGCGCAGGCAGCTGCTGGCGGGCCTCGGGGATGAGGAAGACGCGCGAGCCGACGACGTCACCGGCCTTCTTCGAGCGCTTGCGCAGCTCGCACGGCGTGGTGGTCGGGTCGTCCTTGGCCACCTGCGCGGGCGTGCCGGCCCAGACCTTGTCGACGCGGCCGACCGGCGGCAGGTCGACGATGCCCAGGAAGGCCGGCGAGGTGGTGGTCGGCGGGGGCACGGTGCTGCGCACCTGCAGGTCGGTGCTGCACGTGCCGCCGGAGTCGATGCACACGCGGAGCACGGCGTCGTTGAGCGTCTGCGCGAACGTCTCGACCGGCGGGGCCTTGGCGCCGCGGACCTCGTGGACGACGACGCTGGTGACGGTGCCCGAGCTGCTCAGCCCGACCGTGAACGTCTTCTCCGGGTCGCGATAGCTGCGCAGGCGCAGGATCGTGAAGTCGCCGAACGGTCGGTCGACGGTGTACGACCCGACGAGCTGCACGCGCGGGTGGGTGCAGTCGGCGTACCAGCTGACCAGCGTGCGGTAGGCCGCCGTGGCCGCCTTGCGGCTGCGCGAGACCTCGATCGCCTCGGCGACCCGCTCCTCGTCCTGGGCCTGCGTCGTGTAGGTGCGGACGAACACCCGCTCGGGGTCGGGGTTGGCGAAGCGCTTGATCGGGCAGGTCGCGTACGGCTCGGGGTTGGCCGGGTTGGTGTCGGTGCCGCTGACCGACCAGGCGGCCTGCGGGTTCAGTCGCGAGACCTGCTCGGACGTCAGCAGGTCGTCGGCGTCGACCTCGCGGGCGTCCAGCGTCTCCATCGGCGACTCGTTGCTCAGCTTCTCGCGCTGCGGCATGGCCTGGTTGCGGGCCATCGCGTCGCCGTCGGTGGCGACGAACGCGCCGACCACCACGGCCAGGACGGCCGCGGCGACCAGGGCGACGCCGTTGCGCCGCTCGCTGCGGCGGGCGCGGGTGCGCAGCACCCGGACGTCGGGGAGCGAGAGGGTGGAGGTGACCCCACCCAGGGCGTGCAGGCGGGCCTCGATCTGCTCGATGCCCTGGCCGAGCCGCTGCTCGAGCGTCGCCAGCGCGTTGGTGGCGCCCTCGATGCCCTCCTCGGCGGTGACCCCGACCTCGCGGGCGGCGTCGTCGAGGTCGATGTCGCCGAGCGTCATGAGGACGACGAGGCGTCGCTCGTCGGACGGCAGGTCGAGGAGCGCGTCGAGCAGGCCGGTGTCGCTGTCGTCCTCGTGGCGCTTGCGCAGCGGGTGCGTGCCGCGGCTCAGGCCGACCGAGCGCCAGGCCTCCGTGCGGACGTAGCCGCGGGGGTCGTTGCCGCGCACCTTGGACCAGTCGCGCCAGGTGTGGCGGTAGGCGTTGACGGTGCTCTCCAGCGCGACCTGGCGGTCGCCGGTGACGGCGTACATCACCCTCAGCGTCTGTTCCGCGGTCGCTGCGTAGAAGCTGTTGAACTCGTCCACGCGAGTCATGAATCAGCCTCCGGGGGGTTCGGCGTTTCTGCGAGCAGCGGGGCCACTTTACAGGCAGGGTGGGAGGGATGAGCGCGACGACGGCACCGGCGACCCTGCGGTCCGCGATCGTCACCGGCGTCCTCGCCGCCCTGGTGGGCGTCGCGCTCTGCCTGGCCGCCGTCCTGCTGGCCGGCGGCGCCCTCGACCTGGCCACCG
>NZ_JBNFNZ010000063.1:0-8112 GCF_057364525.1 Aeromicrobium sp. PFPM2_SD2 | reverse complement strand
CGTCGTCGGCGCGGCCGAGGTGGGAGCGGCCTTCGGGACGTCCTGCGTGCCAGGCCCAGCACCTTGCCGACCGCGGCGAGCCCGAAGCCGCCGACGACGCCGATCACGAGGCCGACGCCGACGAAGCCGGCCGCGTACGAGACGGCCCGGCGCTTGCGCTGCTGGACCTCCTCGGGCGGCAGGCTCGGGTCGAGCAACGGCGGCACCAGCGAGGTCGGTGACGAGGACCGGGCCGGAGCGGGGTCCTCCACGGCGTCGCGGAGGTCCTGCACGGTCCGCACGGCGTCCAGGCGGTCGTCCGGCACGCGGCGGCCCAGGCGCTGGTGGACGCCCTCGCCGATCTCGACCATGGCCAAGGAGTCGGCTCCCAGGTCACGCAGACGTGCCGCGGGGACGACGTCAGAGGGGTCGCAGTCCAGGACCCGCACGATGATGTCGGTCAGCTCGGGGCCGACCTCGTTGTCCGAAGGCACGGGCTCAGCCTACCGATCCGCGCCGATGCGCGACGTGTCCCACGGCCTAGGCCGTCGGCGCCGGCTGCGGCCCGGGCTCGGGAGCCCGGCGGCGGCGCAGGAACGGCCGTCGTCGGCGGAAGTTTCCGGTCACCAGCGCGCCGATCGTGACCGACGCCCAGGCGATGAACGCGCCGGCGAAGTCGTCCAGGACGTAGTGCCAGCCGAAGTAGAGCGTGGCCACGACGGTCAGGACGAAGTAGGCCCACGCGACGTAGCGGAAGACCTTCTTGAGCCCGATGTGGTGGAAGAACAGCGCGGCGGTGAGCGTCACCGACACGTGCAGCGAGGCGAAGCCGGCGATGCCGTAGATCGTCTCGCCCGTGGGGTCGCTCTTGAAGATGACGCCGTTCTTGAACAGGCTCTGCTGCAGCGCGGTGACGCCGGTGTCGGGCAGGTCCAGGAACATCGACGGCTGCGCGAACGCCGGGCCCAGCGTCGGGAAGATGTAGTAGCTGACCGTGCCGAGCACCCAGTTCAGGCACAGCGCGGTGGCGTACCAGGCGCCGATCGACACGTCCCGGTTGAGCACGAGGAACGCGGCCAGCGTGATCGGGATGAGCGGCAGGTACGAGACGTAGACGAACGCCAGCACCTGCGCCATGAAGGTGGTGCCCAGCACCGCGTGCAGCAGCTCGGCGGGGTTGTTGCCGAAGGCCAGCCAGTGGTCGATGCGCAGGAAGTCGGTGTCGTAGATGACGTCCTCGCGGATGAGCGGCAGCAGGCTCTTGAGGTTGCGGTAGCCGACGTAGCTCACGTAGAAGCACAGCAGGCCGGTGGCGATGTACGCCGCGCGCCGCCACGTCCACTCCTCGCGCACGATGGTGCGCATGCCGCCCCAGAACCCCTTCACGCCGTAGCGCTGGAGCGCCTGCGGCACGATGCCGATGGCGAAGAAGCCCAGCCCCATGACGGGCAGGCGGACGTACGCCGGGCCGAGGAAGCCCTCGGGGTCCTTGAGCGTGACGTCGAGCGCGAGGGTGGCCACCACGGCCGTCGCTCCCGTGATCAGCGAGAGGACGACGGCAAAGGTGTAGGGCCAACGACGCATGGGCGCCATCCTAGCGACGGCTCGCTGAGGAGTTCCTGAGGACGGCGACGGCCCCCGCTCCGGTGGGAGCGGGGGCCGTCGGTGCGGGCCGGATCAGGCGTCGCCGCCCTCCTGGGGCACGCCGGCGACGGCCGTCGGGTCGTCGATGCGGAAGCGGCTGAACGCCTCGCTGACGCGCTCGCGCGGCACCTCGTCACGCTGGGCGAGGCTCTGCAGGATGCCCACCACGATCGACTCGGCGTCGATCTGGAAGAAGCGCCGCGCGCGCGCGGGTGTCGGCGAAGCCGAAGCCGTCGGCACCCAGCGACTGCCACGAGCCGGGCACCCAGCGGGCGATCTGGTCGGGCACCGCGCGCATGTAGTCGCTGACGCCGAGCGTGACCGCGTCGGAGTCGAGCAGCTTCTGCGTCACGTACGGCACGCGCTGGTACTCGCCCGGGTGGTTGAGGTTCCAGCGCTCGACCTCCTCGGCGTCGCGGGCCAGCTCGTTCCACGACGTCACCGACCACACGTCGCGCGCACGCCGTAGTCGTCGGCCAGGATCTGCTGGGCCTTGAGCGCCCACGGCACCGAGACGCCGGACGCCATGATGCGCGCCCGCGGGCCCTCGCCGCCGTCGGCGGCGCGGTACAGGTACGCGCCGCGCAGGATGCCCTCGACGTCGACGTCCTGCGGCTCGGCCGGCTGCACGATCGGCTCGTTGTAGACCGTCAGGTAGAAGATGACGTCCTCGCCCTGCGGGTGGGCGTCGCTGGAGCCGTACATGCGCTCCATGCCGCTCTGCACGATGTGGCTGATCTCGAAGCCGAACGCCGGGTCGTAGTGGACGACGGCCGGGTTCGTGCGGGCGATCAGCGGCGAGTGGCCGTCGGCGTGCTGCAGGCCCTCGCCGGTCAGCGTCGTGCGTCCGGCCGTGGCGCCGATGAGGAAGCCGCGCGAGAGCTGGTCGGCCATCGCCCAGATCGAGTCGGCGGTCCGCTGGAATCCGAACATCGAGTAGAACAGGTAGACCGGGATCATCGGCTCGCCGTGCGTGGAGTACGCCGAGCCCGCCGCGATCGCCGACGCCATGGCGCCGGCCTCGCTGATGCCCTCGTGGAGCAGCTGGCCCTGCTGGGACTCCTTGTAGGCGAGCAGGAGCTTGCGGTCGACCGACTCGTACTGCTGGCCCGACGGGTTGTAGATCTTGGCCGACGGGAACATCGAGTCCATGCCGAACGTGCGGTACTCGTCCGGCGCGATCGGGACGACCCGCTTGCCGATCTCGGGGTCCTTCATGAGGTCGCGCAGCAGGCGGACGAACGCCATCGTCGTGGCGATCTCCTGCTTGCCCGAGCCCTTCTTCAGCTCGCCGTACAGCTCGTTCGCGGGGAGCTTGACGCCGGTGGCCAGCACGCGGCGCTCCGGCACCGAGCCGCCCAGCGCCTCGCGGCGGGCCAGCATGTACTGGATCTCGTCGCTGTCGGCGCCCGGGTGGTAGAACGGCGCGATGTCCGAGGAGTCGATCGCCTCGTCGGTGACCGGGATCTTCAGCTTGTCGCGGAAGCCCTTGAGGTCGTTCTTGGTGAGCTTCTTCATCTGGTGCGTGGCGTTGCGACCCATGAAGGAGTCCAGCAGCCAGCCCTTGATGGTGTGGGCCAGGATGACCGTCGGCTGACCGGTGTGCTTGGTGGCCGCGTCGAAGGCCGCGTAGACCTTGCGGTAGTCGTGGCCGCCGCGGGGGAGACGCTCGATGTCCTCGTCCGACAGGTGCTCGACGAGCTTGCGCAGCCGCGGGTCGGGACCGAAGAAGTGCTCGCGGTTGTACGCGCCGGTCTCGACCGAGAGGGTCTGGAACTCGCCGTCGGGGGTGCGGTTCATCTGGTTGACCAGGACGCCGTCGACGTCGCGGGCGAGCAGGTCGTCCCACTGACGGCCCCACACGACCTTGATGACGTTCCAGCCGGCACCGCGGAAGAACGACTCCAGCTCCTGGATGACCTTGCCGTTGCCGCGCACCGGGCCGTCGAGCTGCTGCAGGTTGCAGTTGATGACGAACGTGAGGTTGTCCAGCTCCTCGCGGGCCGCCAGGGCGATCGCGCCCAGCGACTCCGGCTCGCCCATCTCGCCGTCGCCCAGGAACGTCCAGACGTGCTGCTGGCTCGTGTCCTTGATGCCGCGGTGGTGCAGGTAGCGGTTGAAGCGCGCCTGGTAGATCGAGTTGATCGCCGCCAGGCCCATGGAGACCGTGGGGAACTCCCAGTAGTTGCTCATGAGGCGCGGGTGCGGGTACGACGACAGGCCCTGGCCGACGCCGTGCGAGTGCTCCTGGCGGAACCGGTCGAGCTGGGTCTCGCTCAGGCGTCCCTCGAGGTAGGAGCGCGCGTAGACGCCGGGGGCGGCGTGGCCCTGGAAGTAGATCTGGTCGCCGCCGCCGGGGTGGTCCTTGCCCTTGAAGAAGTGGTTGAAGCCCACCTCGTACAGGCTGGCCGCCGACTGGTACGTGGCGATGTGACCGCCGACGCCCAGGCCGGGACGGTTGGCGCGCGACACCATGACCGCCGCGTTCCAGCGAATGTAGGAGCGGATGCGCCGCTCGATGTCCTCGTTGCCGGGGAACCAGGGCTCGCGCTCGGGCGGGATGGTGTTGATGTAGTCGGTGCTGCGCAGCGCGGGGACGCCGACGTTCTGCTCGCGGGCACGCTCCAGCAGACGAAGCATGACGTACCGGGCGCGGTCGCGTCCGTTGGTCTCGATCATGTCGTCCAGCGAGGCAACCCACTCGTTGGTCTCGTCGGGATCGATGTCAGGCAGCTGCGTGGGCAGGCCCTCGTGGATGACCGGGGTGCGGTCCGAGCCGGATTGCGGCATTAGATCTCCTGAAAGTCTCGTGGACACGTCCATCATTCCACGCGACATTCGCTAGGGTGAGACCGGCGAGGGGGTCCGAAACCGTACTCGCGAGTAGGAATTTCGGTACGAAAGGACGCCTGAGGAGGCACCGTTGGACGCGGCTCGGCTGGGCTTCAAGCCCGGAACCGTCATCCAGGAGCTCGGCTGGGACGAGGACGTCGACGACGACCTGCGCTCAGCCATCGAGAAGCAGGTCGGTGCTGAGCTCGTCGACGGCGACTACGGGGACGTCGTCGACGGCGTCATCCTGTGGTGGCGCGACGGCGACGACGACCTCGTGGACTCGCTCGTCGACACGCTGCAGGACCTGGTCGAGGGCGGCACCATCTGGCTCTTCACCCCCAAGGTCGGGCAGCCCGGCTACGTCCCCGGTGCCGACATCGCGGAGGCCGCCCCGGTCGCCGGCCTGTCGACCACCACGACGTCGTCGACCGGCACCGACTGGGCCGTCACCCGTCTCACCTCGCAGAAGCGCTGACCCTGGCGCTGCCGAGGTCGTCGCGACGGGGTACAAACGCCTCATGACGATCGAGATCGGCGACACCGCGCCCGACTTCACGCTGAAGAACCAGCACGGCGAGTCCGTGACGCTGTCCGAGCTGGTCTCGGAGGGTCCCGTGGTCGTGGTGTTCTTCCCGTTCGCCTTCACGGGCATCTGCACCGGCGAGATGTGCGAGATCCGCGACAACCTGGGCGACCTGGAGGACGTGGGCGCGCAGGTCGTGGCCGTCTCGTGCGACTCCACGGCGACCCTGCGGACGTTCGCCGACACCGAGAACCTGAACTTCCCGCTGCTGAGCGACTTCTGGCCGCACGGGGCCACGGCGCAGGCCTACGACGTGTTCAACGACGTCACGGGCTCGGCGCTGCGCGGCACCTTCGTCATCGACACCCAGCGGGTCGTGCGCTGGAAGATCGAGAACGGCATGCCCGACGCGCGCAACCTCGAGGACTACCGCGTGGCCCTGTCCGGCATCGCCTGACGAAAACTTCCGCAAAACCCGTGCATGTGCGCGGGGGATGCGCCACGATGGTCCTGCTGCGGCCGCTGGGGACCCGAGACCCCGGCGGTCGCAGTCTTTTCGTGCGGCCGGCGACGCCGGGCCCCTGCGGTAGTCTGTGCCGCTGACCGGGCGAATAGCTCAGCTGGTCAGAGCATCCGGCTTACACCCGGAAGGTCGGGGGTTCGAGCCCCTCTTCGCCCACCAGGACCTCACAGCGGACCCAGCACCTCGTCGGTGCCGGCGTCCAGCCGGAACGTCGCCAGCACTCCGAGCAGCTCGCGCTCCTCGTAGCGGAAGTGCGACTCCATGATGGCCGCGAGCCCGTCCAGGTGCCGGTGCAGCACCGCGGCGGGCTCCCGCGAGCGCAGTGCGCGGTCGAGCTCGGTGAGCAGGTGGCCGATCAGGGCGTGGTCCTGCTCCAGCCGGGCGATCGTCGGACGCAGCGCGGGGTGGCGGTCCGCGAGGGCCGTGAACAGGTGCACGTCCTCGCCGACGTGGTGGCCGCTCAGCGCGGTGCAGAAGCCGTGGCAGTACAGCAGCAGCTCGCGCGGCAGCCCGTCGCCGGCCTCGTCGACGGTCCGCGTCGCGACGCGCAGCGCGGCGCGCAGGCGCGCGTGCGCCGTCCTCAGCTCTCGGTCCCAGGCCACGAGCCTGGTCTGGTCGTCCTCACCCACGGGCGAGGAGCGGGGAAAGGGTCGTCATGACGCCTCCCTCGGTCCGCACCTCCATGCCTGACGCAGTCCGTCACCGGCACGCGATGCTGCTGGGACCCTAGTCCGGGCGCGTCGTCGCCGTCCAGGGCCGGCGCTGTGGACGTCGGCCCGGCGTCGTCGGACCCGGCTGTCACGATGGCTCGGTGACCTCGACCGCCGACGCCGCCCTCGCCACCCTCCGCCGCCTGACCGCGCGCGACGACGCCGTGTTCCACCCCGGCCAGCTCGAGGCGATCACCGCCCTGGTCGACGAGCAGCGCCGCTCGCTCGTCGTGCAGCGCACCGGCTGGGGCAAGTCCGCGGTCTACTTCATCGCCACGAACCTGCTGCGCGAGCGCGGTGCGGGCCCGACCCTGCTCGTCTCGCCGTTGCTGGCGCTCATGCGCGACCAGGTCGCCGCGGCCGAGCGCGCCGGGGTGCGGGCGGTGTCGATCAGCTCGGCCAACGCCCACGAGTGGGACGAGGTGCGCGGACGCCTGGCCGCCGACGACGTCGACGTCCTGCTCGTCTCGCCCGAGCGGCTGAACAACCCGCAGTTCCGCGAGGAGCAGCTGCCCGAGCTCGTCGCCCGCATGGGCCTGCTGGTCGTCGACGAGGCGCACTGCATCTCGGACTGGGGTCACGACTTCCGCCCCGACTACCGCCGTCTGCGCGACCTCATCGGCACGCTGGGCGAGAAGGTTCCGGTGCTGGCCACCACGGCCACGGCCAACGCGCGCGTGGTCGCCGACGTCGCCGAGCAGCTCGGCGGCGACGTGCTCACCCTGCGCGGCTCGCTGGCCCGCGACTCGCTGCGCCTGGGCTGCCTGGTGCTGCCGACGGCGCGCGACCGGCTCGGCTGGCTGGTCACGCACCTGAAGGACCTGCCGGGCAGCGGCATCGTCTACGCGCTGACCGTCTCGGCCGCCGAGGACACCGCCCGGCTGCTCGCCGAGGCCGGCTACCCGGTGAAGGCCTACACCGGACGCACCGACCCCGAGGAGCGCGAGGTGCTGGAGCGGGCGCTCAAGAACGACGAGGTGAAGGCGCTGGTCGCCACGTCCGCGCTCGGCATGGGCTTCGACGCGCCGCGTCTCGGCTTCATCGTCAACCTGGGCGCGCCGTCTCCCCGGTGGCCTACTACCAGCAGGTCGGCCGCGCCGGCCGCGGCACCGACCACGCCGACGTGCTGCTGCTGCCCGGCCCCGAGGACACCGACATCTGGCAGTACTTCGCCACCGCCTCCATGCCCGACCCGGTCAAGGCGCAGGCGGTCATCGCGGCGCTCGGTGACGAGCCGCTGTCCACCCCGGCGCTCGAGACGCGGGTCGACGTCAAGCGCAGCTCGCTGGAGCTGCTGCTCAAGGTGCTCGACGTCGACGGGGCGGTGCGGCGCGTGCGCGGGGGATGGGTCGCGACCGGTGTCCCGTGGACGTACGACGCCGAGCGCTACGAGCGCATCGCCGCGGCCCGGCAGGCCGAGCAGCAGGCGATGCTCGCCTACGAGCGCACGTCCACCTGCCGCATGGAGGTGCTGCAGCGCGAGCTCGACGACCCCAGCGCCGTCCCGTGCGGACGCTGCGACGTGTGCGCCGGTGCCTGGTACCCGACCGACGTCGCCGTCGACGCGGCCGCTCGGCGTCCGGCACCCTCGACAAGGTCGGCGTGCCGGTCGAGCCGCGCGGGCAGTGGCCCACCGGCGCGTCGAGGCGTCGGGGTCGAGGCCAAGGGCCGCCTGTCGGCCGACGAGAAGGCCGAGACCGGACGCGTCGTCGCCCGCCTCACCGACCTGGGCTGGGGCGGCACGCTGCGCACGCTGCTGGCCGCCGGTGTCCCCGACGAGCCGGTCAGCGACGAGCTGCTCGGCGGGGTCGTGCGCGTGCTGCGCGACGAGGACGGCAAGCGCGTCCCGCCGGCGTGGTTGCGATGCCGTCGGTGCACGCCCGCAGCTGGTGGCGTCC